>JAGNKX010000017.1:102003-134326 GCA_017999915.1 Spirochaetota bacterium | reverse complement strand
GTAATACAACAGGGAACATGCTTGACAATGAGACTGAAATTGTGGAGTGAATGAAATACGATAGGCCTGTTCCCGGGGGTGGGGAATATTCATGACCCTGGCCTGGGGAATATGGTGACCCGTGAGACTCGATCAGAATGAATAAGAAGTCCTGGCCCCGGGTTTCTTCTCCTACATGCCTCTGCGAGCGCGTTCATGACCAATGATTTTTTCATGCGACTATCCATCGACCACCCAACGATAGCACCATCATAAAGGTCAAGGATTCCTGCCAGATACAGCCATCCTTCATCTGTATCGAGATATGTGATATCTGAAAGCCATTTTTTATCCCTAGAATCAGAGGTAAAGTCCCGATTTAAAAGGTTTTCTGCAACAGGCAGATTATGATTTGAATCTGTCGTTGCCTTGAATTTCCTTTTTACCTTTGATCTGATGCCGTTTTTCCTCATCAGACGGGCAACCATTCCCTTGCTGGCAGGAATACCTGCCTTATTGAGCTCTATTGTTATTGTTGGTGCCCCATATATCTTATGGCTTTCTTCGTGGATTATCTTAATCATCTCCAATACATGTCTCTGACGTTTCGTGCGCTCGCTCTCGGGACGTCCTAAAAACGCATAATAACCGCTCCTGCTTATCTGTAATGTTTGGCACATCTTTACAACCTCAAAATGGGAGCTATATCGCTGTACTGCGCGATATTTCACTTCTGGTTTTTCGCAAAGAAGGCCGCGGCTTTTTTTAGGAAATCATTTTCCATCTTTAAATCTGCGTTTTCCTTTAAAAGCCTCCTCATTTCAGCGTCCGAAGCGCTTTGATTCCCTGACCCAGGGAAAGATTCCTCTTTCTTCTCCTTATATTGCCTAACCCAGTCTCTGACAGTGGTATAATGAACCCCCAGATCTTCGGCCATCTTCTTAATCGTCGATTGGCCATTCAGGATCATTAAAACAGTCTCTTCTTTGATTTCTTTCCCGTATTTCATTTGAAACATCTCCTTGGATTTTTATTATCCCAGGGGATGTTCTCTGTGTCTACTAAAATGAGGCAACGTCAAACAATATATCAAGCATGTCCCTGTTTTTTCAGGAAACCCTAATTAATTTTATTCTTTGAATAATGAACCTCTCCAAGAGCAACACCTAATACTCTGAAATCATTATCGAAACCAATATTTTTTGGTATAAATGTTTTGGATACTTCAATTCCAATAATTATATTTTTGTCTTTATATTTTTTTACGCAATAAGTCCGATCCTGAATTTCGGGTTTATCAAAATGGAGTGTATCAATTAATGAATTATCGATATATATTGAAACATTTAATCCTTTTTTGTGATCAATACTATATTCTGGTGCCATAATTGCTATATTAATATAATCATCAATGACTAACGATGTTAAATATCCTTTTTTTGTAACCCAACGCCAGCTTCTTCCATTCCAATTTTCAGGTGGATAAATACCTTGCTCATTCTTATTACTATATGGCCACCAATAGCTAGCGAGTTTTGCTTTATATCCATTACTGCCAAATGTCGCATTTTGAACTCCAATTATGAATAAGATTGTGCAAAATAAAAGTATAACATACGTTATTTTCGTGCTTTTTTTTGATATACTATAACCATACTTTATTGATAATGATAAAAGGCATGCAAGATATGTTGTTACAATCCACATGACATCAGGCGATATTATATGTGGACCTGTAAAATATAGGAACATCCAAATAAGCATTGTAGAAAAACAAATACCTCCAATCAACCGATCTCTGACATTATCTATCCTTGTACTAATTCTGGTAAATATGAATAAGGGAAGAATATGCATAAACAAATTAAGAACCATCGCGAATAATCCCAATTCGGATGCAACCTGTAAATATTGGTTAGCGGCATTATCAAGTAGCATCTCAGGTTCCTTGTTTTTATACCTTATATCACGAACCGTTGAACAGAACATACCTGCCCCAGAACCTGCAAAAGGATAAGCTCTAATTACCTTAATAGACTGTTTAGCATAATCGAATCGGTCTCGGTTGGCTTTTGCAATAAATAATTCCAGACCACCTACCTTGTAATCATGATAATGATGATAAATTTGATTCATCAATGTATTCGGAATGATATCTCTTTTAGTACAATATATCGACATGGAAATAAATAAAATTACCAATAGAATAATTACCGAAAAACTTGTTCCGATAATAATCAACAATTTCCTTTTTGAGACATTCATGGTCCAAGCCATAATTATGCCCGACATGGAAACAAACATAATAATTCCAATGAAAGAAGTTCTTTGGCCTCTAAACATTAAAATCAATAATAATAAAACTGTCATCATGATATAGAAAATTTTTAATGTTTTTTTCTTCATAATTATTATCCCCAGCAAAAGGAGGGGAAATAAAAGATATAGCAACAGTCCAAAGGAACTTTGATCACGGCTCAAACCACTAATAGATGTTGGATTAGCAATAATATATGTATCAAATAAAATCTGAATCACCGCAAAACATAATGAAGGTATAAACAATATAGGAATTATGACCAGAGCAATGTCAAATTTTTCATATGCTACAAACAAAGAGATAGCTGCAATAAAACCAATTGGGAATAATACATACATTATAGATAATAATTTATTATTCTCTATTGCATTAGTTGGATATGCTTTATAAGTATCAATATATGATGCTGGATCTAGTTGCCCAAGTGATACATAGTGCATACTAAATGATATTATTATCCAAATTATATAGACAATTGACACTAATAATAGTAACTTAAGCAATTCATTATTAGAGTGCTTTTTCATCAGGAAAAAGCATATAGCAAGTGAGAAAAATATTAATACTGGAGCAGCACTAGATATATATCGAGCTAAATACAGAAATAGAATTGAATTCACAATAAACAATAATTGAATATTGCGATCAGTCAAACGATGAAAATTAATAAATAATCTTTTCATTGCACTCTTTGTAATTTTCGTTAGCATATAGATTGTTACCGGCATAGCCTGTGTTTAATATTTACAATTAACAAATATTATCCTTTAGTTGATCAAGTCATGCTGGAACTACATTTTCTACCAATTCCAATCAAAATTGATTCATTATTCAATAGATATATTAAACATTCACATGCCTCAAAGGCATCCTTGAAATACAACCCGCAATTGTTTTCTACGCAATACTGCTTCAAGCCATTGTTTTGTTCTGGCACCACCAAGGGGATATTGATATCAAGAAATGGCTTTATCATATCCTCTTTAATATGCTCGTCAACGACCCATAAAATTTTAGCTTTTTGGATCTGGTCACGATCTATCCATTCGTCCAGAACAAATCGGGTCCCCGTAAAGCATGGATCGCTGTCATATTTTACCAGATTGATTGCCTCGTTGCATTCATCCATCATTCTTTTTCCGACACACACGACCAATCTTTCTTCGGCTGTATCGCCGGCCGATAATTCGTCAGTGTATAAATCGACGATCTCCCGCACCTGGCTCTGGAATGTCCTGGCTGCTATTGTATTAAATGCGGCCAGGCCGAATTCCCGTATTTTTTCCGGGGCCATGATAAAAAACATCATCTTGTTGTATAAATCCCTTACATCTCCCGGCTTGAACAGGAATCCGGAAACGCCGTCATCAATCAACTCCGGGATCCCGCCGATGTTTGACGCTATTACCGGGATTCCCGACGCCATGGCCTCCGTGATGGTCACCGGCTGGTTTTCGGGCCAGATGGAGGGCAGCACGAACACGTCGGTATCCCCCAGGACTTCGCCGATGCGGCGATTGTCCACCTTCCCCCAAAAAGCGACCTGTTTACTTTTTCCGTATCTGCGGGCCTTTTTCTCCAACTTTTTCCCTTGATCGCCCTCTCCCACAAGATTGATCCTTATCGGTTCCTTCTTTAAAAAATGCAGGGTGTCAATCAACACATGAACTCCCTTGTGATGTCCCAGATATCCTATATAGGTAAACCGTATCTCCCTTGATTCCTTTTTTGTTATGGAGCTGAACTTTTCAATATCAATGCCGTTCCATATGACACTGAATTTTTCTCCGGGGAAACCGGCGCGAATGTAATTATCCGCGATGTACCGGCTCGGCGAAATAAATCCGTCAACCTCGTGTAGTTGAAACATGAAAAAGTCCTTTCTCATTGCGATGGGGATTCTTCTCTCGCAGCCGTCATTGACATAACGCAGGCATGATTCGCACCCCTCAAAGGTGGCGCAAATTTCCGAATTATTTTTAAGAATCGTATTTTTACAGCAAAAGCCCCAATTGTCATGGAGGGTGATGAAGGTCTTGATCCCCTTTTTTCGCGCTATATGAATGATCCCCAGTGAAAGGCCCATGACATTGTGGATATGGACAACGTCAGGATTGAATGATTCCGCCAATTTCTTAAAATGAACCTCTATTTCCCTGTGAGAAAAATTAAAATAATCCGTGCTGTAATCCTCGTTTTCCAGCGCGACGCGGTATACCGTCAGACCTTCGTAATCATCCTCATGGATGGAATAGCGCGGACCGAGGCCCCGCGTATCGCCGGCGAATACGATCACATCGTGGCCAAGGCTTTTCATCGCCTTCGCCTGATGGTGCGCGATTACCTCCGCCCCTCCTATGAAATTCGGCGGATAATAATTGCTTACAATGATGATCCTGAGGGGCCCTGGATTACGATGCGCCTCAGGTAGTCTTTTCGCGCCTCCTGAGACATCCATCTCACCCGGTTTCTTTTCCGGTATCGACGTGGCTATGCATGTCTCTGCGCAATGGCGCGGCGTGCCCGATCTTATATCTTCAATCATCTCAACAAGCTGCGGCCCTATCCGATCGTTTTCATAATTCCTGTAGTTATTGATGCCATTGCCGATCAACGCGCCTCTCAGGTTGGTGTCCGTGGCGACCCTGCGGATGGCCCCGGCGAACAATCCGTAATCAAGCTCATCGATTGCCACCTGCCCCTGGCCCAGGGTATCGGATATGACGGAAGTATTCCACGCTATCACCGGAAGGCCGTTGTACTGGGACTCAATGATGGGGACACAGAAGCCTTCATGTTCCGACATCAGCAGGAACAGATCCGACGACTTGTAGTAAGAATAGAGATCCTCGAAGCTGACGTAATTATGTATTTTTATAATGTCAGTGAGTCCGTACTGCGCGATCATATCGGCTATTTCGTCGTAATATGACCGGAGGCTGTCGCTGACGCTTCCGACGATATTCAATACGATTCTCGCGTCATACAATCTCGTGTATTCGTATATTGTTTTTACCAGATGTACGTGGCCCTTGTTGGGGGCGAAACGGCCCACGAACAGAACGTACACGGTATCCTTTTCTTTTTGAATTACCCGCTTCAATTCAACCAGGGAAAAATCATTGACCCTGTGCAGGGGAGGAACGATCGAGGACTTCGTTGGATCGATCCCGTAATTATCGATCAAATCCAGTTGATTATATTTTGAATCTGCCGCGTACCAATCGAATTTGCCCTTGCCGATGAGCCGCCGGGTCTGTTCCCTTCCCTTTTTCGTGTTGTTGTATAGCTCCACGCTGTAGGGCGTAAAGAATTCGGGCGGGGTGATATTATGATATTTCATTACTATCATGCACCGGGCCCTGTCGATTATCGTCTCCCCGAAATCCCAGATATAGGCATGATGGAATATCATCAGGTTGTCTTTGGTCTGTATTAATTCAAATAATCGTTCTTGATCTACAACAACCTCCTTCAGTTCGTCGTCGCACCGCTCGGCGTACAGGTATACGGTAAAGCCTCGTTTTTTCAGGAAATGGTAAGACTGGATGATGTCATTCCCCACGGCATCCGTCGAAATTATCCCATGATATGGAATGATGATATTCATGAATTGAATTACCGAATGGATTTTTCTATGACCTGAAACACCAGATCATTATGGCGGCCCGGCCGCAGCGGGCCCTTTCTCTTTTCCGGCAGGAGCAGGGCGAAGCCCAAACCTCCCCACATTTCGTTCGGAGTGGCCATGGCGCCGGGGACAAAATCAATCTCAACCATGTGCACATAGGGCGACGAGTCCCAGGGAGAATCGATCATCCCCTTTCTGCATCCGGGATTGAAGCTGTCATGGAGGATGACGATGGTCGGCCCAATCGGTTTATATTTCAGGAGGATCCTGATATCTTTCATAACCCCTTTCGTTGAATGGTCGCCGTCGATCAGGATGAGGTCAACGGGCGTATTCCGCTTCTGCAGATCTTCGAGCAGGCCGGCGAAGGTCACTTCGGACGGCCCGGTGATGAACTGCACATTCTTCATGTATGAATACCTGGCGGGGATATCAGGATCGATGTCTATTGAATAAATTTTTTCCGCGTATTGCGCCATGAGGGAGAGGCTTCCTCCCTGGTAGGTGCCGACCTCGATCACCACCCGGGGCTTTATTGAATAAAGAATCCCCTTCAATGCCAGCCGCTCCGAATGGTTCATCTGCCAATTCTCTGTCAGGCAGCCCCCATAAAGAATATCATCGATGGCATTGCCGCCGGCGCTCTTTTTTTCGGCTTTGAAATTCTTCATTGCTGTGATAATGTTCATGGCGTATTCTTCCCATGTCTTGATTTTTCGCGATATTGCTTCGTCGAACAACCCTTCATACAGGTCCCTGTCCGTAGAGAGCCGGTAGATGGCATCGCATATTTCCTCTATATTTTCCACATCCACCGCCAGGCAGCCGCCGTCCCGCGCCAGCTCTCCCATGACGCCGTCTTTGGAGCAGATGCAGGGCCTCCCGTGCCAGATGCTTTCAACGATGGGCATGCCATATCCCTCGATCAACGAAGGATACACCGTAAAAGCCGAATCACGGTATAATGTTATCATTGTGTCATCATCGACGACTTTCAGCCATTTGATTCTTGTATTCCTGTTGCACAGGTTATCCACATAACCGCTTATTTCACTCTCGTTGAAATATGTCGCCCCCACCAGGACCAGCTTCCAATGCACCTCGGGATGCCGTTGTTCCAGCAGCAGCAGCGCTTCCAATAAGCGTTTATGGTTCTTTCTCGGCTCCAGGGTTGACACGCAGAGGATGCAGAATTCCTTTGAATTCCATTGATATGGGTCCCTGTTGCGAGGGGCTGATCCGAATTCCCCTGGAAGGAGCTCGTCCATAACCTGTGCGCTTGCTCCCTTGTTATTCCAGAAATCCGACAGGCATGAACCGCTGTAATGGGAGATGGGAAACACCAGATCCACCCCGGCCATGTTCGTCATGTACGTGGAATGGTTTGCCGCGACCCCGGCCGCGCACAGGTCCGGCCGCAGGAGGGGTATGGCGTCGTAAAATATCGACCCGAGGCTGATGGCATGACGCCTGGCGAAATCGATGATCGGCCCGAAGGAGCCCATCGCCATTTCCGGCAGGAGCAGCCATTTTATTCTTGATTGATATGTATCCAGAATGTTTTTCAATTGGATTCTTTTTTCACGGCTTGGAGAAAGATAGAGCCGATCGAACAGAACCGGTCCATTATAGGAAGACAGTGTCGCGAATTCTTCGGCCGTGGGCAGAACGAGCCCCTGCTCGGCCTCATCCCATATCACGAAAATCGGGTTGATCAGCTTTTGCAGCTCCCGGCTCAACCGCCTGGTCACCCTTAAAATTCCCGAATTCGACGTGTTTATCGCGGAGTTCGACACATCAATCATCACGCATAGCTCGTTGAATCCTTCTTTTACAACCGGATGATGATCGACACCGTTATCTATGACTTCAAGAAAATCATTGATAAACCGCCCTGTCGTGAAATATTCATGGAACTTCTTCTGGTTGAAGCTTATCACCTCGCTGTCAGGGCCCCTCCCCGTCAGGATTTCAGAGGCTTTGCGTATCAGCTCATCCTCATCCTGGCACAGGTACCATGGATGGATCACCACCTCCGGATGGGCCCCTACATCGAATACCAGCGCCGGTTTTTTCAGCCACTGCATTTCCGCGAGGGGAAGATTGAATCCCTCCCACAGGGAAAAGGATATCCCCAGATCGACCTGCGTCATTATTTCCTGCATTTCCTTGTCGCCGGGAAACCCGATCGGAATGATCGAATACTTCAAATGGGACGGGACGCTGCACGTACCCGCGTCTCCCAGCACAAGCAATATGGCTTCCGGAACAACAGCCTGTATCCTTGGCACGATCCTGAATGCGGCTTCCGAGTTTTTATAGTTATTGGTTTCCCATCTTCCCAGATTGAGTATGGTTTTGATATTGTCCTTTTTGCATTCGCGGATCAGGCTTAAACCGAAGCAGGGCGTTTCCTCACGCCAGATCGATGAATCGAGATAATCGGCCGACAGGTGGATCGTTTTTGACGGTATCGCGCCGCCGCAATCGGATATGCTCTGGGTTTTCCTGATAAAATCGCTGATGGCGATAATTTCCGAGGATTCCCGTATGCATATTTTCCTTAAAAATCTAAGCTTTTGCTGTACTTTTAGACCGAGACCGGAAAAACCATCCAGGGGCACGGCCCCATAGTCATGAAAAATAACTCTCCCGACTTTTTGCCTGAAGAAGGGTATCGACGCGTAGAAAGGCCACCCCGCAACGATTACCAGATCGGGGACGGTATCTCTATCGAATGATAAGTCCCAATTATTTTTTATCCAGTCAACGGCGCGATCATTTTGATTTATATAATCATCAATATCTACTGGAATTTCAATGATTTTATCCGCGAACGATTCAATGACTTCCCTGTCATACTTATTGGCCATAATCGAAACCGAATGGCCGTGCTCTTTCAGGCCGCGCCCGAGAAGTATGAGGACGCGGTCAACGCCAAACCTGAAAATAAAACGCTCGTTACATAACAGTATGCGCATAGGGACACTAATTTACTTGAGTCTGTCGTTTTTATTATAGAACAATTGCGACGAATTTGATATCTCATTTTTTCGACGTGATAAGTGATATATTGCATTGATTTGCTCGAAAACAAGCAAAACATGGATGTTTTGCGTAAAGCGAGGATGGTCCAGGATGGACCTTCCGCAGCAAAATAACCGATTATCAATAGCTCACATACGTAACTAGTAAAAAATGAGATATCAAATTCGTTAATATAATATTGTACCGATAAAAACGCCTAAATCGAGTTATTTATAGGCGATAACTGAATAATCTAACTCCTTGTTGAATCTCTCGATGATCTTATCGATCCCTGTTTCGGTTTCACTGATGAAATTCAGCGGATGCAGTCTTACTATTTCACTTTTTATGAAACCGCGGGTTTCCACCAGAAACTGCAGGACATCGGGAGGTATGGGCCGTATATGCGTTGGGTCATAATAAAAATTACATGAGCCCACGATGATATTTTCCGGATTGGGCGTTTCAAAGATCACCATGCCCCCCGGCATCAGCACTCTCAAAGATTCGTCAAAAATAGATATCAGAGTCTTTAACGGCAGGTGTTCCACAATCTGAAAACCCGTGATGACGCTGAGACTGTTAGGCTCCATTTTTTTCAGGAACTCCATTGCGTCTGATTCCTGAACATCAAAACCGCGGTCACGGCATTGCCGGACCATTATTTTGTTCAGATCGATTCCCCTGGCTTCTATTCCATTTTCCGAAAGGAGCTCAAGCCATTCACCGCGGCCGCAACCGATATCCAGGACGGAAGACCCCTTTCCTTTCACAACCGCATTGACATGGGGGATATACACCCTTAACCGCTCCTTGATATCCTCTCGGCTTCCCCGAAACCTGTCTTCAAAGGTCAGATACATTGCGTCCAGCATATGGTCTCTTTCATCGAGAAACAGGGCCGCCTGTTCGGACGAAAGGGCTTCCGGCTTTGCCCTGGCAATCTCGTCAAGAAACACGCCGAGTCTCCGCTGCTGGTCGAGCAGGGTGTACGTATGGTCCTGCACCTGGCGCGTGATATGTGAAATATCCTGTGTATTGCGAAATTCATGGTCGGCCATGTTTTTTGCAAATGACTTTTTTAAATCGATATAATCAGCCTCAATCTTCGCGTCAAGTTTTTCCATCCTCTTGATTTGATGCGGAAGAGTCAGAACAACCAATACATAGCGGGCCAAAAAGCTAACGATTGGAATCCCGAAGAATTTGTTCCAGAGATACCTTCTCCTCAATCCCTTGACATTGACACCGTTCTCTTTGCCTTCGCGCGAAAAACGCATACTGGCGAGAATATCGATTTTCGAAATTTTCCCATTGCGAAGCCGTGTCATATAGCCGTTCAATCCATCATAGTCGGGCTCCCGGTGCAATAACACGCTGTACGCCAGGGCCGCGAATTCCTCATCCTGAGCGGTCAATAACACATCCAGGTCATAGGCGGGCCTGTTGCTGACGAAATGATTTCTGAGCCGGTCCCTGACAGCGACATACAACCTGTTATAGAAACTGATTCTGCACAGAAATTCGTTAAACCGGTTAAGGCCTTTCCATATAAAGGATTTTTCAGCTCCGGAAGCGGCGGACGCGCATTGCCGGGGAGAAGCGGGATATCGGCCGGGAATAGTCAAAGGTGAAACATTCGCCTGCGCATACCGGTGCTCCCTTTTCCTGCGAGCCACCTCTGCGCGGATCTCCCTCATTATTTCATCGATATTTATTTCTGAATTATTGCTCATGAATTCCTGACCTCAACGGATATTTCCGGCTTCAATCTGCATACGCCGATGAACATATTGCCGTATATTCCGGCGACCTCGAAATCGATGAATTTATCTTTCCAGTGAATGCAATGATTTAAATGCGAATCACCCACATGGAGGGCCGCGGTGAGAGTGTATTTTCCGGGAGCGATGTTCATTTCCATGAGATAGCGGCAGATATATTTTTTTCCTTTCTCAAGATTAAAATTCTTTTTATGATGATAGGTATTGGTGCCGAATATCTCCTGTCCGAACTTGTCTCTGATGGCGATTCCGACGGTAACGTCCCTTATCGCATTACACGCTTCGATACTCACCGATATGGTCGCTTTTTCTCCTGAAGAAATCATGTTTGACCTTGAATGTTCACCGATTAATTCAATATCTGTTATCTGCGCCTCGAAGGTGCCGAAGGAGGACTCTCCGTCAATCTTATAAATGGAGGAATCAATATCATCACCCTGCTTCGAAATCAGGAAATTGTATGAATTGACCACGTTCTCCGGGTCTCCCTCCTCAATGACAATGCCGTGGTTGAGGAGTATCGCCTTGTCACAGAGCATCTTCACTGCATTGAGATCATGGGAAACAAAAATAATGGACCCCCCGTTTTTTCTGAAGGCCCTGATCCTGTCCATGCATTTCTGCTGAAAATGGGCGTCCCCCACCGAAAGGGCCTCATCCACGACAAAGCACTGCGGATCGGCGTGTATGGCGATGGAAAAGGCGAGCCTCATGGTCATGCCCGACGAATAGGTCTTGATCGGCTCATAGATAAATTCGCCCAGCTCGGTAAATTCGATAATGGCGTCTTTCTTGCCGTCGATTTCCTCCCTCGACATCCCCAGGAGGAGTCCGTTCATGTATATATTCTCGACACCGGTCATTTCCGGGTTAAAACCGGTCCCCAGTTCAAGGAGTCCCGTTATCTTTCCGTTGATGGAGATGGAACCGGAATCGGGCAGGTAGATTCCGGTGAGAATCTTCAGCATGGTCGACTTACCGGAGCCGTTTTGCCCGATGATCCCCATGGCCTGGCCGTCGTCTACCGTAAACGACACATTATCCAGGGCCCAGAAATCCTTATGGCATTTTTTCCTGAACAGTATTTCTTTAAGACGATCCGCTGGGGCTCTGTATAATTTGAATTTCTTTGAAATAGCGTCTACTCGAATCATAGGGGAATACCAAAAAAGTATAGTGCGCCGATGAACACCAGGCAAAAATAGATGCCGCTGGTTATAATGAACCAGATGCCGTTATAGTTGCCATGCATATTTTTTTTAAATGAATATAATATCGCCGCCATTATGACGGTAATGATAATAACAAACAGAAGATAGATCTTCATCATATGAAATCGCGTATGTCCTTTTCTATTTTTTTAAATAATACATATGAAAAAAGAAGAATAACATGGCCGGAAACCGCCAGAATGAGCAGCGAAATAAAATCAGGATACTTTCCATAGACAAATATATCATGGTATGCGGATATGAACAGATAGGCCGGGTTGAAATCCATGGCGACCCTCATGATTGTTGGCACGATATCCATGACATAGACGATGGGAGTGAGCCAGAACCATATCTGGAATGCCACGTTGATCAATTCTTTGAAATCCCTGATAAAAACGACCATCATGGCAAAGAACAGGCCCAACGCATAGGCGAATATCTGGTGAACTACATAAATAAAAGGAATAAAGATGATCGATTTATAAAGAGGCATGCCCATAACGATTAAAAGAATCAAATACAGCAGAAATGTTATGATAAACGTTATAGTTTCCGACAATACGATGTAAAGGGGGAGAAGCGGCAGTGACAAATGGACCTTGGAAATCACTCCTTTTTTTTCCAGAAACACCGTGGATGAGCGCATGATGGTATTGGCAAAGGCGGTCCAGGGTATTATTCCCGCCACCAGGTAAGAGACATAGGAAAACCCGCTGCCCTGACCGGGACTGAGCTTGGCCCCCATAATATTTGAAAAGACAACGGCATAGATCGTAATCATCACAAGGGGGTAGATGAATGCCCATACTACACCCAGGAGGGATCCCGCATATTTTTCGGTAAAATCCCTCTTGGTGAATTCTAATATTAGCCGGAGATTCATATGCGCATCAGGAATGTTTTTCACCCATATTGCTCAGGTACCACTCATAGGTCTGCCTGATACCGTCTGCGAGGGTATGCTTCTGCGTCCAGCCGAGCTGCTTGATGCGCGAGCTGTCCATGAGCTTCCGCTGCATGCCGTCGGGCTTGCTGGTGTCATAGCGGATGTCCCCGGTGTACCCGACGACATCCTTTACCAGGGTCGCGATGTCCTTGATCTTCATGTCGCTGCCGCTGCCGATATTGATAAATTCGCCGATGGCGAAATTATCGTAATTAGCCATGAGGAAAATGCACGCCTGGGAAAGGTCGTCGACGTACAGGAACTCCCGGTACGGCTCCCCGGTGCCCCAGAGCATTATGTATTCCGACGTGATGCCTATCTCGAGAAGGGCCTTTTCAGTGGAACCGTGCGACTTGCCATCGACATGGTCATCAAGGCCGAATCCGAGCCGGTAGGTCTTTATGTCTTTATTGACCGCGTCATAGTCCTTGTTCCGCAAGAGCTTCGCCAGGTGAAATTTCCTGATGAGCGCCGGAAGCACGTGGGCCGTTTCCAGGTTGAAGTTGTCCCGTATGCCGTAGAGGTTCGTGGGCATGACCGATATGAAATTCGTCCGGTACTGCTGGTTGAAATAGCGGCAGAGCTTGATGGCGGCTATCTTGGCTATGGCATAGGCCTCGTTGGTCGGCTCCAGTATGTTTGTCAGCAGATACTCTTCCTTAAGGGGCTGCGGCGCTATTTTCGGATAGATGCAGGACGACCCGATATTCAACAGTTTCGTCGCGCCATAGCGGTAGGCGGAGTTGATGACGTTGGCCGCGATGGTTATGTTGTTGTAGATGAACTCCGCGGTGTAGGTCATGTTGGCGATTATGCCGCCCACCTTGGACGCGGCCAGGAAGACGTACTCGGGGCGCTCTTCTTCAAAGAACTGTTCCGTATCCGCCTGCCTGGTGAGATCGAGCTCGCCATGGGTCCGCGCGACTATGTTCGAGTAACCCAGATCCAGCAGGGTCCTGTGCAGCGACGATCCCACCAGCCCCTTGTGGCCTGCGATATATATTTTGGCGTCTTTATCCATAATTATACTATTCGTCCATTATGATTGCTATCATCAGAATACTCGATTTCGCTTCAGGGCAATGCCTGAATGGGACATGTACAAGCATCCCTCTTTTATCAGAATATACCCATCATTGCTCACATGGGATAGTGCATCTTCACGGGAAGCAGGGTAATGATAGCGATTGCGCCATATGTGTCAAGAATTATTAATGAGGGGCGGCGGCAAGGGAACCGGCATGTACTACAGGCCCAGGGCCTCACAATACCCGGTTATAACCGCGTCATTGAGCTTCGGCGCCTTTGAGGCGTTCTGATGGCCGTGAAATCCGATCCGGTAGACATGACCCGGATTATTATAGAGCCACAGCATCCTGTCGGCCAGGACCTTTTCCACGTCGTCTTTTCTTCGCATCCATTTTGACAGATCCCCGGATAAAGACCTGTCATTGCCGAACCCGGGCATGAATACGATCTTCCCGCGTTCTTCCAAATCAACCTGAAAGCCCGATTGGCCCTTCCTCTTTTTTGATCCCAGGTCTATTCCGGCGTCGGCGATGGATATATATTCCAGCTTCTCTTCGTTGGTCAGCTCTCCGGAAAAGCGGACCCTTTTTTCGAGGCGGCATTCCCTGATCAGCTCGACAAGAGCATCGTTCTGACGGGAATGGTCGGCCATGAGTATGCAGAGAAGGTCCGGCACCTGCTTTCTGATGCGGGCGAGGGCCTTGATTATCAGGTCCGCCTTCACCATGGAGGCCGTCTCGCCGCCCAGTATCATCACAAAGGCGTTTTTAGGGATATCGAAACGCTTGCGAATCTTTAGATTGTCCTGCGGGCCCGTGAGGCTGTTAATTTCCGAGCCTTTTTCTATTATCGAGCACTTGCGGCGCGGCAGCCGGTAATAGAGGACCGGGTTCTGGTCCCGCACGATGATGGACCGGGCCTTTTTCACCAGGAAGGACTTCCGGTACAGGTACCTGTCAAGGTACGCTTCCTTATTGCGGTTGCTCAGGGGCCGCAGCATTTTATGCCACGCGTAGTACCGCAGCTCCGGATGGGCGGCGCAAAGCCGCAAGCAACTAAGCAGCTTTCTTTTTCTCAGGTAGCCTCTTATTTTTTCAATGATATGTATGTATATCTGATTGAGCTTCGCGTCATCCAGCTCGACGATCCCGCCGTATCTGCGCACATAGGGGAACATGTAGCTGTGGTGCCGGTAATCGTCGCCTACCTTGAATAATATCGTATCGTAGATATAATGGTTCCGGTGAAACTTTTCATGATTGATTATTCTGAATCCGGGCGATTCGAACCTGATCGGATTATAGCCGCCGTCCACATAGACATCCACGAAAAGACCCGGCTTTTTCTTCAGGAGACCCTGGATCAGGCCCGTGTTGTATTTGGCTATGTCCGAATTGATCGGCTCCAGGGGCGTGAATATGGCTATCCGGGACACCGTCGAGCTGACCCTCTTTCCGCCGAACATCCTCATGAAGAGGCGCAGCGTATAATTGGCGGCCAGCTCAAAGCCGCAGATCACCGTTTTTTTAATCGGGGAATCATGCCGCAACGAGGCTAAATGCTGCAGCGAAAACATGGTCGCCTGAAAGTACCACCTGTTCACCGCGTATTCGAAGAAACCGGAATACTTTCGCATGATACGGTCCCGTTCATAGACCGTATCCCGGCAAAAATCATTCGATTTTATTCCTTCATACTGACGCCAGCAGGCGACCCATTGGGGGAAATAGGATATGGTGTGCTTCCTGGCTATCCTGAGCCAGTATTCCCAGTCCATGCACCATTGAAAGCTCTCATCAAGGGGCCCGGCGTCCCTGACAACCGCGCTCCTGACGAACACCGCCGGCTGGAGGATGAAGCATTCATGCTTCAGAATGCTCCGGCTGAAGTTGAGGGTGGTGCAGTTATCGTGGAAATCCCTCATGATTTTTTTATGTTCATCCACGCAGTAACCGCGGCCGTATATCATGCCCGTATTTGGATGGGCCTTGAAAAAATCAACGGCCTTCGCGAATACGTCATTATTCATGTAATAGTCGTCTGAATTGATCCACGCGAAAAAGTCGCCCTCCATCATTGATATGCCCTTGTTTATCGCATGGGACTGGCCCTCGTCTTTCTCGCTGATCCAGCGGTAGCTTATTCCACGGCAATTGCAGAACCTAAAGGCGGGCTTCTTTTTTATATAATAGGTCAAACCGTCCATTTGTACGGTTTTGCAGTTCTCCTGAAGCATTTCCTCATATTTCTTGATGACTGAAACCGACGTATCGGTGGAACCGCCGTCAATGATAATATAATCGATGTAAAACTCACCGGATTGACTTAAGACTGACGATATCGCGTCATCAAGAAAACAGCCCTGGTTAAAAGACGGTGTAATAATTGAAATAGTATCCATTGCACAAAACAACAATAAAAGATAATGATAGTATTATGGGCACTTCTAAAAATTAAAAAAATTTCAATATACCAACATTGAAAAATTCTAGTTTTTCGAGGTTCCCTTATACAGGCATAGTGGCAACAGCGAGTTGATATGTTATAAAGATGAGCATATTCACTGCTCTTACCCGCAAGTGCGACAAAAATCAAAAAAAATAAATTACAGAACTGGATTTATAAATTAATTATTAATATAAATTATTGTCAATAATTATAAGTAAAATCATAAGCCAATCATTCAAATTTTTTTATAAAACATAAGATTATGTCTCAGTTTTCAACTTCTTGATGTCCCCGCCCTGTAACAGATTACCTTGGTAATCATATAAAGTGAAAAAAATTATTAGACTTGTCATAAATCTAGTTAATTTATTGATTCTGCCCCCTCCGCAGAAAGCGTCAGGAACGTCTATCGATACCATGTATGCTATGCAACAAATACAATATATCATGCAATTTAAATTTTTTCAATAATATATCCTCAATTTATCTTCTCACAGGTAGCATTATAATACTGAGAGGATCCACATTAATATCCTGTAAAACCAGCGAAACA
The DNA here is from genome assembly GCA_017999915.1 of Spirochaetota bacterium. Classification (NCBI taxonomy): domain Bacteria; kingdom Pseudomonadati; phylum Spirochaetota; species Spirochaetota bacterium. The sequence continues at coordinate 117,395 of JAGNKX010000017.1, read as the reverse complement.
TGAAGGTGAGCGGCGGTGGATAGCCCGGTGGATCCAACGGTTCCCACCGTCTGCCCTGCTTTCACTATATCTCCTTCTTTCACTGAAAATGAATGAAGATGCATATAATAGGTAAATATTCTGTTGCCATGGTCGATGACTATGAAATTCCCCTCATAATACATCGGTTCCGCTATGACCACCGTACCGCCCCCTATTGAAAAAACCGGCTCTCCGGTTTTTCCTCTCAAGTCGACACCCCTGTGAACATTCAACTTGTTTTTCAACCGTATCTTTTTACCGTTCTTTTTCCGGTACTGCATGATAAGCCTCTTTGCCCAGAAAGAGGATGTTATATGATGCCTGTCCCGCGGATGAGAGAATGATTCCCCGAGTAAATCCGGTCCGATCCTTTTGAAGACCATGTTTTTCTTTGCCGCGCATCTGTTGATGAACGCGAGCTCTTCCGGTGTGGGTCGATAATCGACATCAGAGTACTTTCCCAGGTCAAGGGCGCCGCGAGGAAACCGGTATTCGCTCCGTGAAACCCGAACGGTGAACGTGTCCGTCACCTGATGGCCGTCGATGGAATAGGCGACCCGCAGGCTCCTCATGCCGGGAGCCGTTTCCGCATGTATGCCGAAAAGCGCCCGGTAGCCCCATTCCCGCTTCGAGAGAAGGATATCCCTGCCGTCAAAATCAAGCCTTTCCACTGCCATCTTTTTTTCCGGCATTGCCTGGTTCCAGTACAGCTCGGCGTATACCGCCATTCCCTGGGCGAACGTCGCGGCGTACAGGTCAACATTGATATGCGTCCCTATTAATTGAAGAACATGGGCCGGAGAAGGACGATATCCCCGGGGAAGCTTTATTTCTGCAAAGTGTTTTGCCGGCGGACGAGAATCGGATTCGGTTTTACTCCGGCCATGGGCGTTATCAATTATCGCCATGGCCCACAGGGCATTGAAGAAGATGGCCAAACCGATAAGGGAAAATTTTTTCGATACAAGCACTGATGTAACCTCGACAGTCTATTATTCGGCACCTCCCCGGCAACTCCTGAATGACATAACTCCGCTGCTTAAAAAAAATTTTTACCGTACGGACTATTAAAGTTGACATCCCCGACGGTTTGTTCCAAGGTTCTCCCCACATGAAAAAAAAGGAGGCTGTCAAATGGCTCATGTTATCAGCGATGAATGCACGAACTGCGGCGCCTGTGAATCGGAATGCCCGGTTGAAGCGATAAGCGAAAAGGGCGACAAAAGAGTGATCGACGCCGACGCCTGCACCGACTGCGGCGCCTGCGCTGCCGTATGCCCGGTTGACGCGATATCACCGGCGTAAACCGCATCATCCCATGAAAAAAAACCCGCCTCCGGCGACGGAGGCGGGTTTTTTTATGCCCTGCGAGATCGCCGTCGAACTTTATTTGTGATAGTTTTCCTTAATAAAGGCATTGAGATACTCATCCGGCCTGTCAACCGCTTCCCGGGGAATGGTAAAATGCTCGAGCTTCACCAGTCGAAGGCCATGATAATAATCATGGAACAGCTCATTGCAGAGCTGCTTGATGCTCTTGAGCCGTTCTCCGGCCATCTCCTGGATCTTTTCAATGGCCTCCTTTTCAAAATCGAGGTAAATACCATGCTCCACAAGGAAGTCCTTCTGGAAGCTCTGTATGCCGTCCTCAATCAGCAGATCTTTAAGGACTTCTCCCGGGGTTTCGACGACCCTCCTGTCCACCATGAGCTTCTTAATATTTGTCGAGGGAAGGCTTTTCTCGAACTTGATCAGCACTTTTTCGAAAACGCTCAGAAGGCCCCTGGCGCCGGTCTTTTCGCTGTGGGCCTTGGCCGCGAGGAGTCGGAGGGCCTCGTCGGAAAAGCCGAGCTCGATCCCGTAGGACCGGAAGTCCATCTTCTTTCCCAGAACGACGGTGCTGTACTTGTTTTTTAAAATCTTGTAGAGCCCATCCTCGTCCAGGCTGTTGAGCACCACGTATACCGGGAGCCGGCCGACGAACTCCGATTCGAAGCCGAACTCGATCAGGTCCTCGGTCTTCACCTTTTTGAGGATGTCCTGGCGGTCCTCGCCGCCGATCTTCGTTTTTTCGAAGCCGATGGACTGCTTGTTGAGCCGCTTGTTGATCATCTCTTCGAGGCCGCTGAAGGCCCCTGACACGATGAAGAGGATGTTCCTCGTGTTGATCTTCTGCCGCGACACCTTGCCGGTCCGCTGCGCCTCCATGGCGGCCTCGACCTGCGACGCCAGGTCATGGGGCGTTTTCAGGTCCACCTCCGCCTCTTCCATGAGCTTCAGCAAATTGCGCTGGACGCCGCTGCGCGACACGTCGGGGCCGTACATGTGTCCCGTTGACGCGATCTTGTCTATCTCATCCAGATAGATGATGCCGTACTCGGCCCTCCTGATATCGCCGTCAGCCTCATGCACCAGCTCCCGCACCAGGTCTTCCACGTCGCCGCCGACATAACCGGTCTCGCTGAACTTGGTCGCGTCGGCCTTGACGAAGGGAACGCCGATCTTTTTCGCGATGAGCTTCACAATGTACGTTTTGCCGACGCCGGTGGGCCCTATGAGGAGCATATTGCTCTTGATGTTGCCCACGAGGCGCTCCTTCTGGGGGATCTTGTTCTCGAGGTTCATGCGGTTGAAGTGGGTGCACACCTTGGTCGCTATGACCTCGATGGTTTCCTCCTGTCCGACTACATACTGGTTCAGGAAGCTCTCCAGCTCCTCGGGCTTGATATTGAAATTGAAATCGGATGTTTTCTTTCCGGATACCCCGGCCTTTTCGCCCACGGTCTCGGCATTGGGCTGAGCCTCCTCCGATTCAAGGTTAAGAATCTCTTCTATGCTTTTTTCCGGATCAAATGCGGGTTTTGTCATATTCTGTCCTCGTAAAACTTGTATAATGGTGACCCTGATTTACAGTCTTATTTTCATTGCTAAATAAACTAATCTAATATACTACTATCTTCTCCAACATTCAATCTATGGAGACTTTTTTATTATTTAGTTACGTCATTGACCTTTTAAATAATGCGTCTCTTCCCATCAATACATCTTTTTTAATTTTTTTAAAATTTCCCGGAAAAAATAGTTGAAAAAACCACTATACATAATTATAGTATACACATGTAGTGATAAATGGAGGTCTTCATGAATGTTCTTAAAAATAAAATTCTGCCCCGACTGCGGCTCAATTCTGATCCCCGACTCCGGTTGTTTCTTCTGCCGGTATTGCGGATTTTCTCTCTGTTCACTATAACCATACAGGGGAAGCCATGCCATGAACCCATATGCATACAAATCTAATACCGCCGTACAAGCCAATATTAACACGGGTAATCGAAACCCTCATTCAGATAAGCAGCAAAGGATTTATGCTGATTTACAACAAGAACGAATTTCAAAAAGGAAAATCATCCCCCGCATGGGGAACGATCCCCTCAGTGCGGCCGATTCCATACTCAGGACCTTCAACGGTACTGTCGTGACAGATTATATCCCGGGAATCGAATGGGGAGCGTACCGCCATGATACGATAAGCGGCTATTAATACAAACGGATCTGCCCTTATGAACCGCATACAAAGCACAACCGAAATTGCCGCGAATAAAAAGGAACAGAGCTGCCCCAACAAAACACCACAAACTAAATTCCCACACACTCCTCTTTTACGGCTCTGTTCTTTTTTATTCGCGGCAACGGAATTGTGCCGAAGGAGGGAATCGAACCCTCATGGAGTTGCCTCCGGCGGATTTTGAGTCCGCTGCGTCTACCAGTTTCACCACTTCGGCTTTTATGTATTTCGGGGAAAAATTAATCCGGCTGGGGTATCTCGTCGTACTCTATATATTTGCCTTTCGCCCTGGCCACGATCTTTCCCATTTCATTTTCGATCTCGGCCCTGTTCTCTATGACGCGCTTGCTCTTTTTCACATACCAGCCCCGGATATACAGATTCTCTCCGACAAAGGCGGGCTGCAGATATCGCACGGTCAGTTCGCTCGTCAGTGCTATCGTCTCCAGGTACTTGTTTACGGTTATCATCGTCTCATCAAGGATGGCGGCTATGACGCCGGCATGTATTATGTTAGGCGGTCCTTCAAGAAGCTCGTGAGCCGTGTATTGTCCAAAAGCGGTCTTTGTGTCATCATCAAATTCCAGCTGCAGCCTCAGGCCCTTCTCGTTATCGGGGCCGCAACCGAAGCATATTTTATCTTCAAATTCAATCATGCGGGCATTTTCTGAATAATATAAGCCCTTTGTCAAGAACTTTATTAATTTGTATAGGCTACTTCTCCTTCATGCGTTCTATGATCATGTCGACTTCATCCTGGTCCAGCCATTCATCCACATGGGAGGGATTCACGTCCGAATCCACAATGTACATTTCCAGGGCCATGACCAGGTCTTCCTTCGTAAGATATCCAAGGGTCACCAGGATCTCCCCGATGAGCCGCTCTTTATTGTCTTTTTGCAATTCCAGGGCTTCTTTGAGTTGAGCAATGGTGATGATCTTGTTTTCTACAAGAAACTCGCCGACCCTCTTCATCTCTTTGTGCGATTCCTTTGAAGTCACGCGATTCCTCCACTTCTTATTAATGTGTATTCATTTCCATGGATAATGTCAATAATATTTTACGGTCATTGCCGCATTACGTAAAGGACGCTGGTAACATGAAGCACCGAAAAAGCCTCGTTTGCCGAGCGGAGCGGTGCAGTGAGCCCTTCGACTTCGCTCAGGACAAGCCTGTCGAACTGTCGAGGCACGAGGCGGCGAGCGGGATGGCCCATGCCCCTAATTTACGACTGCTGCCAGATGACCTTTTTTCCTTGTCATGGATATTATTTCTTGACCACGGGTTCACATTATGAAATATTTCTTTCATTAATAAACGGGTATTGGCCTCCATGAATAATCGGTACGCAGCAATTTCATTTTTCCTGTGCGCGGTCTTATTGATCATGGCCGCATCTCCCCCGCTATCCTCAAAAAAGGAAAAGCGCTCCTATGTCGGCAATGAGGCCTGCGCCGCGTGCCACGGGGCCGAAGCCATAGGGGACCAGCACAGCAAGTGGCTGCGGACACCCCACGCGAAGGCCTTCGCCACGCTGAGGTCCGAATCCGCCATTGCGCTGGGGAAGAAGCTATCGATCGACAAGCCCCATGAAGACCGGGCATGCCTGAAATGCCATACTACCGGCGGAGGCCGCCACCGGATAACCAGGGAAGAAGGCGTCGGGTGCGAAGCCTGTCATGGACCGGGCAGCGGCTACCATGAATTCGCCAATCACGTGGACACCGTTGACAGGCAATCGGCCTATGAAACGGCCCTGAAAAACGGCATGTATCCGATCCTGGGAATAAAAAACATCAAGAAACGGGAAAAGCTCTGCCTCAGGTGCCATAGCGTCAAACGTCCCTGTTTCCCCGCGGAGTCGAAGGAGATCTATCGGCAATCCATCTCACTGCAGGTAATTTCAACGATGAAGAAGGGAACCCTTGACATGGGACACGACCTCATCCCTCCCTTCCCGCAGTATTGATGTCCTTCCGGCTGATGTTCATCCTGAGCCATTTAAGGCCCTCCGCCTTCAGTATCACCCTGTTCAATCCCTGCACCGACTTCATCATCATCGCCAGGGTATCATCATCCTGCAGGTCCTTCTGCCCGAATATGTTCTTTTCGCACTGGAAAAAGGCCTGGCTCAGCGTCTCGGTGTCATAGCAGACATTGGCGTCAAAATCAGTCAGGTTCCTCAGGGCCGCCACAAGGGGTATCACCTCTTTCCTGTAGAGGAGGTCCACCAGCAGGCTGAACAGCTCTTCCCTGCTCAGGATATACCTGGTGAGCCTGTTCAGGCCGCCCACCAGCTCATGGACAAAGACCCCCTCCCTCATGTCCTTATAGGCGAGGACCGGGATGCTCCGGACCGCGCTGTTCCCATAATACCTGCGCACCATGCCGTTGAGATCGAGGGTCCTCGCGCCGAGGTTGACCAGGATGAAACTGACTCCCGGCTCCATCGCTTTTGCCAGAAGATCCTCCGCGGTTTTAACGAAGACGACATGGTACCCGAAACGGGCCACGATGGCGTGGAGCACGTCCCTGTCGGCTCCGTCGTCATCAAGGATTATAAAGGATCCGGCCGCTTTGTCCGCCCCGTCGCCGATTATAGCGAGATAGGGAACAAGGCGGCTCTCGCTCTGCCCGGTCAAAACATCGGATATGCCATGGTCCAGCAGAAAGGATTTCATATCGTCGGACAGGGCCGTTGATCCTGCGCAGCATATGATCTGTCCCCTGGCCTTGAGGGCCCGGTACAGGTCCCTCCTGTTCTCAACGCTCCCGTCCATCACTTCGGTTATTGACGCGACGCATGAGGGCAGATCTTCGATTTCCCTGATGGCGCCGGCCGACACCGGGAGATTGTATTCGACCACCGTGTATCCCCTTTTTACGAGGGCCTCCCGGTAGAGGTGGTTCTTTGATGTGATAAGGAGAACGCGTTTCATGGGCAATTATGTCGCATATTGTAGCGTTCCGAGGCGTGGTGTCAAATCATTAATATTCTTCCAGGGTCTTCTGCCCTCACCCCCCGGCCCCCTCTCCCATTTATAAAAAGCAGAAAGGAGAGGGGGAGAATAATTTGCAACAGAACCCTCTCCTTTTTTACATGCTTAATGGGAGAGGGTGCGCTGAGCGCGGGTGAGGGTAACAACTATTTCTCCATCCTCCACAACTTGGAAAAAGGACTAGAACGTGAAGATTTCATTAAATAAATCATAATCATCATCCCCATCAAAAAATACCCGATCGAAAAAACCTGTCCGTCCGACAGGTTCGCAATGAATACGCGGGGATCGTCGCGCCAGAACTCGATGGCAAAGCGAAAGCAGGAATAGATGATGGCCGACAGCGAGAAGGTGAAGCCCTTCAACCCGCCCTTTAGCGCCAGGGGAAGCAGGACCAGACCTGCGCAGATCAGAAAAACGGCGCTGATGAGCTGTGTCGGCACCAGGGGCTGCACCATGGCGGAGGCTGGAGCAACGGGATCGGTGAAGGTCACGGCGATACAGGTCGTCCCGTGGACGCCGTAGCAGCATCCGGCGAACAAGCAGCCGATCCTGCCGATGCCAAGACCGACCATGTATCCCGGCGTAATGATATCAGCGAGGTTCAGAAAGCTTTCATGCCATGCATGCTTGATATATAGAAGAGTACCTATACCGCCCAGGATGCCGCCCCAGCTCACCCAGGCTGTGGGATGATCAATGTAGCCGGAGCCGGCCCGTTCCGGAAGAAAAAGCAGAAATCCTGCCAGTAGCGCGCCGATGATCACGCCGGCCATAATGACCATGCAGTAATTGACGAATTCCGAGGGAGCATAACCGCGCTTTCGGGCGACAAGGAGCGACAGGGCGGCACCCGATGCAAGGGCAGCGACCATCATGACCCCGTAGGTGCCGATGACGACTTCTTTTCCCATCCATTGCAGCTTGAATAGTATCGGATGCATGAATCTCCATCTTAGCGCCCCCTGACCCCCGCAGGGGGCATGAATTAATTCACTTACTTTTTTAAAATTTCCATTAAATCAGGTATCTCATTAATAATATTTTCTTCGATTCACACTGGCTGAAAACATGATTCAAAGAATCAATTTGGTGAAGAGTTAAACAACAGTGATGCAATTTCATGATATTTTCTTACATGCCCCCTACGGGGGTCAGGGGGGCATTAAATAATGCAGATTACAGATTCCATCGGCAAGTATGATTTACAGCCTGGCTGATTATTAGGCTCACCAAAGTCCAGATAATGATCTTTTATTTCTTATTCTTTTTCGTCTCTTTATCCGCTTCCTTGTTCGCCTCTTTCTCCAGCTCTTTCAGGCTTTTCGTGAATTCCTCCAGCGACCTGGAGAGCTGCGGCATCTTATGATTCTTGGAGGCTTCCTCAAAGGCCTTTGTTCCGCCGACGATGCAGGCGATGCAGGCAAGGTTGAATATCAGTGCCGCCGAGCAGCCGATGATCGAGGTGACCAGTCCGCCGGTGGCGACATCGGAAGGATCCTTCTTGCGGGCAAGAGAGCCCAGGACAATGCCCACCGCGCCGACTATGATGCCGATGAAACTGAGGGGCCCGGTGAAGGAAAAGATAATCGAGAATACGCCCAAGATAAGGGATGCAACCGCCATTCAATCCTCCCGGCAACGATTACTGCACTGATTCCTGATAAGTCTTTATGTCCTCGTTCGTCTTGATCATGGCAAAGGTGATGCCGCCGATGGCGATCTCGAAAATAACGCTCAGCCAGCTTATCTTCCCGCCGGACAGGCTTGAAAAAACGACCCAGATCACGTTATAGGCGACGAGGGCCGCGGCGTATTTCTGCATCAGCCCGACGGTGCCGGCCTTGTCAATGAGCACCCTGATGCCGCAGAAGAGGGCGACCGCTCCTATCGCAAGGCTCAGGATGCCGATCAGGATTTCGGCAATGCCCCCGACTCCGGCCATAAGCTGGCTGATGCCGCCGAAGATCATCAAGCCTCCCCGGATGATGGAAAACACTCCGGTGATGATCGCCAGCACTCCAAGGAGCGTGAGTATCATTGGCCTCTGTACGTCTGACATTGCATTCCTCCACTTTGTGTCCCGGTATTATACCACCGCGTATGACATCAGGGGTTCGTGAATTAAGGGCGTATTCAAAACGGTATGTGCCGCGTTCCCGCGGCACATACCGCCTTGTATCTACTATGCAGTCTTCGCCGGTGCGGTATATTTGTCAGGACCGAAACCGAGCATTGGATACCCGACAAAGGGAAGGATGACCAGTAATCCGAATCCCCAGCCCTTGCTTTTCCCAAAGCAAACGGCCAGCTCCATTGAAATAATGATGAGAATGACAAAGTTAACGATAGGGATGAGCAACAGCACAAGCCACCATAGGGGCTTACCTACTATATCAAGCAGTACGATCAGGTTATAAATGGGAATAATCGCAGCCCATCCCGGTTTACCGGCTTTCTCGAACACCTTCCACATTCCGGCAAGCATCAAGGCTATGATCGCCAGATATATTATGGTGCCGACTATGCTACCACCTCCACCACTGTTCATAGTAACCTCCCTAAATATTTTATTAGTTAATTTGATAATGTGTATATGGATATAAATCAAGAAAAAAATCATTTTTTTCAGAAGAATGTTACATCCGGATTTTTAATCATTTTATGTTGAAATGATCAGGGAAAAGCTAACAAGCGTTATTATTTCTGCGATTTTTGAAAAAATCCCTGAGCAGCGCCGCAGCCTCTTCCTCCTGGAGCCCGAATTCAATTTCCGGCACATGGTTGAGAGCCCTGTTGCCGCAGACCGACAGCACGGTGCCGCAGGCCCCGTAGCGGGAATCCCGTGCGCCGATGACAAGCTTCCGGATACGCGCGTGAACGATGGCGCCGGCGCACATGGCGCAGGGCTCCTTGGTCACGTAGAGATCGCACCCGGTGAGGCGCTCGTTCCCCAGGGCCGCGCAGGCCCTCTGGATGGCCAGGATCTCGGCGTGGAGCACGGGATTGTTCTTCTCACGGTTCTCGTTGCGCCCTGTGGCGATGACAACGCCGTCTTTCACCACGACGGCGCCCACCGGTATCTCCCCGGCGTTGAAGGCGGCCCGGGCCTCGTCAAGGGCCAGGCCCATGAAATCGTTATCTGCCATTATTAATCGCTTCCACCCGTTTCATCAATTTCTCGAAATGGCTTCCCTTCCAGTATATTTTGCCGCAGCCGCCGCAGCGGTAATACTCCCTGCACCAGGAGCGCACCCCCGGCGGTATGAGTTCCATGACGCCGGCCGGTCCGGGGTCAAGAGGCCCGATCAGGCCATTGCACTCGATGCAGCGGGTGAAGGGGCGGCAAAGCCTTCGCAGGTCGAGGCGCTCCAGCACCTCGACGATCTGCAGCTCCGGATCGGTGTTCCTCACATAGAGTCCCCGGGAGACGATTTTGCGCATCATGAGCTGCCGGTCCCGGGAGAGGAGGATCCGCCCGTCCCGATCGGCTATGCCGGCAAGGGCGTCGTCGTCCCGGTCCGGATGGTAGTCCACGTCGAAGCCCATGAGGCGGAGCCGCCGCGCCAGCTTCCGGAGGTGCACGTCAAGGACGAACCGCGGATCGCGTAGCGGGTCCGGACGGAGCCTCGTCACGTTCCCGATATCGAGCCTCTCGAACACGGGATACACGCTGATCCGGTCGCCGTCCTCGACGATGCGCGAAAACGTCACGGACTCGCCGTTGACCAGTATGAGGTCCACCTCGACGTGGGGCACGCCGAAGGACTCGATCAGGTCCTTGACGGACCGCCGTCCCTTGAATTCAAATTCGATATCTTTTTTCCGTGAGACCGGAGGAATAAAATCATTGAGCTCTTCGTAAAACCGAATGGTCACTCGGTACATGGACGAACCATCCCCGATGGGTCACAGGTCCAGGATCAGGTCGTCCAGTGAACGCTTGGGTACGTGGTGCACGGCCGCCCCGTCCCGCCAGTAGCGGATGTCACCTTCTGATCCCACCGTTTCTATGGTTATGGTCTCCCTCGGCTTTCCCAGGGCCAGTGCCAGTAGGATATCATACTGTTCCGGTATCTTCAGGTCGGCGCGCAGTCCCTCTTTTTGTATCGCGGCGAGCATGCACCCGCCCAGACCCTGTTCCACCGCTCCCAGGAGGATTGTCTGCGCGGCAATGCCATGGTCGCAGTCTATCGATTTGCTGATCGCCGTGTCGTTCAGGACTATAATATAGGCGGAGGGACGCTCCCCTTCACCGGGCCCCGGCCAATCGGCCAGGTACGCGGCCCAGGCAAGGTGCTTGAAGATGAGCGCGTTCTTGTCGGGCCGCCACGAGAGGATGTAGCGCAGGGGCTGCCGGTTTGCAGCCGAGGGCGAGAGCCTCGCAAGGTCCACGAGGCCGCGCAATGTATCTTCGCCGATTTCACGGTCCTGATAAAACCGCCGGTAGCTCCGGTTTTTTCTTACGATTTCCCTGAAATCCATTGCCGGCCTCCTCTCTACCCCCCCCCCTGTCCCCCCGAGGGGGCACGTGATAAAATATTTATCCCTGGAACCTATACAATGAATTAATTGTTACTTTGTGGTGAAACTTCGCTTGTCCTGATCATCGGTCAATGGTTGTCTCACTTTATCAATAATGACATTCTTCAAACAAATAGCATATATTCAAAGTATCTTCACACTCGCCCCCTACGGGGGACGGGGGGGAGGGAGGGATAATGCAGAGTGGCCGCTCCTACATATACTTCGGTTCTTTGTACGAATACATATCGTGGACGCCCCCCTCCAGCTGCGCAGACGGAGAACGGAGCTCGAACCGCAGGGTCCCTGCGCGGAGGCGCTCATGGAGCACCGTCATGTCCCTGGTCCCCATGTCCTGGAATGAGTGTTTCAGGCCCTGAAGGAGGTACGGCACGAATTCGAAGATGGAGCCCTTATCGAGGACCGTGCCGGACACGCCCTGGACCACCTTGATCTTGGTGTCCTCGGCGAAATAACGCTTGGCGCCGCCCGCCTCCAGCGCCTCCTGGGAAGCCATGCCGCGGTACTTCTTGAGGCGCACGCCGTTCTCGTAAAAGTACTCGCCCGGCGCCTCGTTGGTGCCGGCGAACATGGAGCCCATCATGACCGATGACGCCCCCAGGGCAAGGGCCTTGGCGATGTGGCCGATGGTGGAAATGCCGCCGTCCGCTATGACGGGCACCGAATATTCCCGGGCCATCTTGGCGGTCCGGTACACGGCCGTCGCCTGGGCGCGGCCCACGGCCATGGTCGTCTGGGTCGTGCAGATGGAGCCGGGGCCCATGCCGATGCGGAGCGCGTCCGCCCCCGCCTTGATGATGTTCTCGCTCTGCTCCATGGTGACCACATTTCCGCCGATGACCTCGATATCCGGGTATTTCTTCTTGATGTACTTGATCATATCGGTCTCGTATATCGAGTTTCCCTGGGCGGCGTCCACCACCACGACGTTAACGCCCGCTTCCACGAGGGCCGCCAGGCGTTCCCGGGATTCGTCCCTCGTCGATATGGCGGCGCCGACCATGAGCTGCTTGCGCGGGTCCTTTGACGCGAGTGGATACTCGCGGTTCTTCACGAGGTCTTTCCGCGACATGAGGGCGACGAGGCGCCCCTTGTCATCGACTATAGGGAGCTTTCCTTTCTTCGAATTCTTTAAAATCTGGTTCGCCTCGCTCAGGGATATCCCCTTCTTGGCGGTGACCAGGTCTGTCGTCATGACATCAATGAGCTTCTTGGAGCGGTCGGATTCGAAATCGATATCGCGGTTCGACACGATCCCCAGTAGCAGGGAATTGAGCTTCCCGTCTTCGGTAATAGGGATGCCGGAGAACCCGTATTTCGCCTTGATGGCGTCTATATCGGCTATGGTGTTGCCGGGAGCGAGGATGATGGGATTGTTGATAAAGCCGTTCTCGAAGCGCTTGACCTTCCTGACTTCCGACGCCTGTTCCTCGATGGTATTGTTATAATGTATGATCCCGATGCCGCCGAGGAGGGCAAGGCCGATGGCCATTCTCGAATCCGTAACTGTATCCATGGGACTGGACACCAGGGGATTTTTAATGCGGACGTTCCTGGTAAGGTTGGATTCGAGGATGACGTCGTCCGGCGCGAAATCTATATAGCCGGGCAAAATGATGAAGTCATTGTAGGCGAAGCCGTTTTCCTTTGTGAATATTTCTTCTGCGGAAAAACCGTCCATATATCGTTTATCTCCCATTATTGATTTCAATCCGGATCTCCGATGATGGCTGAACATTCTCTATTTATCCGGCTAAACCAGCTTGCCGGATGAAGTGATTGGCACTAATATACAAAAAAAACACCAACTTTGCAACTATCCGGGGATGGGCCCGTTTCATAAAAACCATGGGCCAAACCCGATAAATATTGATGTATTTGAATTATTTAATTGCATAATTTGTCAAGCATTTACAGATATGTTCTTTATATATTGCTCCGCCGCCTCAGGCAGCATGGCGATATATAGAAATTTTTCAATTCAATAGGCCGGGAGCCGTCCCAGCGAGCAGGCGACAAGGATGTCGCCGATTCCGCCAAGTCAACATGGTGCGCTGGACAGGAGGTCCGAGTGCAGAGCCGCGACAGGACGTCGCATTTGGCTCTGCTTATACGAGGCGGACGAGCGGGACGGCCCCGGCCCGCGTTATAGTGATAATATTAAGGTATTAACCATGGGTCATTGCAAACGAAGGGGATACTGCTGCCAGGACGTGCGCCTCGCCGAGTCGCCGGACATGCTCCGGACGGCCTACGAATACTGGAAAAAATCGCCCAAAATAGACCCGAACTTTTCGGAAATATTTCTTATTTTCCCCATGCTCGTGTTCAAGTTTGAAAAACCGGAAGAGGACCTTCCCTATCATTATTATTGCAAGCACTACACGACCGACGAGGCCGGGACCCCGACCTGCTCCATCCATCCTTTCCGCCCGCGCATGTGCAGGGATTTTCCCTACTATGATGACGTAAAGCACCTGGTCAGGGACGAGCCCCTCTCTCCCTATGAAGGGTGTGGCTATAACGATCCTGATTGATGGCGCGGCACGGCGTATTCCCTTTGGGGGACGCTCCCTTTTAAAGAATAAAATATTTGACAGGTTGTGAAGGTCCATAATAATCAATGCACAAAAGACGGAATCCGTCCACCCCGGCCCGGTATGGGCCCAGCCGGATTCCGCGCGTACAGGCATCGCGCCCTGCACGACACTTTACCCAGGTGCCATAATGGAATACATCAACATCAGCCATAAGAAAGATCACGACTGCAAGATACACGCCGTATCGAGCGAGCAGCATGAATCATTTTCCGTCTTTAACATCCTCCGCGACAGCGGCCACTGGTGCAGCAGGAAAAGCGACGAAAACATTCCCGAGTACATCATCCTCGATCTCCAAAACAACGTCACCATCGACTACATCGAGCTAACGGCGTCTCCCAACGGAGACAGGACTTTTCCCGTAGATATTCGTTTTGAAGGAAGCCTCGACGGCCAGTACTGGATGATCCTTCATATCGAAAAAAAACTGGTCCTTGATTCCGACACCTACCGGCTGGATATCCCCCTCACCCTGGTGCGCTACCTGAAGATACTCATCATCACCAGCCGCCAGCAGGAGGGAAAATTCTATTCTGAAATCGGACGGGTCCGCACCGGCATCGCCGGGGCGAGCGAGATAAAGGCGACCAGCCTTTCCTCTCCGTCACGGGACACCGGGAACCTTCTTGTCGAGGATCCGGAAAAGACATGGGAATCGGAATTGAAGTCCCAGTCATCAAAGGAATCCCTCTTCATCGACCTGGGCAAGATATTTCACGTCAACCGGATCATTCTCGGCTCCGCCGCGAAGGGATTTCCGGAGAACTTTTACATTGAGACCAGCTCCGACAACAACGTCTGGATGCCCCTCCTGGAGGAAAAGAACTTCACGCCCCAGGTGCTGAAAAAATATTTCTGGAACACCGACATCAGGCCGACCCGGTACATCCGCATCGAGGCGAAGAGCGTGAAATACCCGGAGGGAAAATACGGGGTTCAGCTCGCCCACCTGGAGATATCGGCCGCTCCCTTCAGCCCCTTCCATACCCATAACATAGGGGAGCTGACTCCCTACGCCTCGATTTTCCAGGCGGGCATTGTCCGCTTCGCCAAGGACGGCGACGACGCTCCCGGCATCGCCGTGCAGGCCAATGACCGGCGCCTCCGCGACGCCACGACCATATTCAAGGGCATTGTCCAGCTCGCTGAAGACGGCGACACCAGGAACAACCTCGTTGTCCAGGCCTCCGACTCACGCCTCGCGCCGGCCACCGACCTGAAGCCGGGCATCGTCCGCCTCGCCCACAACCGGGAGAACAAGGCCGGCGTCGTTGTCCAGGCGAACGATTCACGGATCCAGGAAGCCACCGTCGGCAATTTCGGCATAGTAAAGCTCTGCCCCGACGGCATGTACAAGGAAAATGCCGCGGTGACCGGCAATGATAAGCGCCTCCACAATGCCACGGTCAATTCCCATGGCATCTGCAAGCTCGCGGACGACGGCGCCGATACGGCGGGCGCCGTGGTACAGGCCAACGATAAGCGGCTCCGCGACGCCACCACCGTATACAAGGGCATCGTTGAGCTGGCCGAGGACGGCGAAGCCATCGCCGGCGTCGCGGTCCAGGGAAACGACAAGCGCCTTAACGACGCCACCACCAGCGCAAAAGGCATCATTGAGCTGGCCGAGGACGGTGAAGACAGCGAGGGCGTCGTCGTCC
>JAGNKX010000017.1:0-101903 GCA_017999915.1 Spirochaetota bacterium | reverse complement strand
AGGGCAATGACAAGCGTTTGAAAGACGCCACTACATCGGCAAAAGGCATCGTTGAGCTTGCTGAAGACGGCGAAAACAAAGCGGGCGTCGTAGTCCAGGGCAATGACAAGCGTTTGAAAGACGCCACTACATCGGCAAAAGGCATCGTTGAGCTTGCTGAAGACGGCGAAAACAAAGCGGGCGTCGTAGTCCAGGGCAATGACAAGCGTTTGAAAGACGCCACCACTTCGGCAAAAGGCATCGTCGAGCTTGCTGAAGACGGCGAAAACAAAGCAGGCGTCGTCGTCCAGGGCAATGACAAACGACTCAAAAACGCCACCACATCTGCCAAGGGTATTGTCGAGCTGGCCGAGGATGGCGAAGCTGACGCCGGTGTAGCGGTCCAGGGTAACGATAAACGGCTCAAGGACGCAACCACCGCCGCCAAAGGCATCGTCGAGCTGGCCGAGGATGGCGAAACCAAGGCCGGTGTCGTTGTCCAGGGGAACGATAAACGGCTCAAGGACGCAACCACCGCCGCCAAAGGCATCGTCGAGCTTGCCGAGGACGGCGAAACCAAGGCCGGTGTCGTTGTACAGGGGAACGATAAGCGGCTTAAAAATGCCACCACCACGTCCACGGGCATCGTCGAGCTTGCCGAGGACGGCGAAACCAAGGCCGGTGTCGTTGTACAGGGGAACGATAAGCGGCTTAAAAATGCCACCACCACATCCACGGGCATCGTCGAGCTGGCGGAAGACGGCGAAGAAAGCGCCGGCGTCGCGGTCCAGGGCAATGACCGCCGCATCAAGACCGCCACCGAGAAAACCCCCGGCATCGTGACACTGGCAAAAAACAACGAAACCAGGCAGGGCCATGTAGTGCAATCGGACGATCAGCGTCTCAACAACGCCAGGCCTCCCCTTCCCCATGTCCATGATTACGCGCCGGTGACCCACGAGCACAACAGCCATACCGGTACCATAGCCGTCCGCGGCAGCAGGAATGAGTCCTTCACCCAGGTTACACCGCCCTCGGAAGGATCGACGATCATTTTCGCTAAGAACGAATCGTCCGACTCCGGTTCGATCGGCCTGGCCGGCGTCGCCGGCATCACAGCGGCGAACCAGGCCAATGCCTACGGCGTTGTCGGCCACAGCGGCCATGTGGGAGTCCGGGGCCAGTCATCCGGAGGGACCGAGGAGAACGGCAAGGGGTGCGGTGTCATGGGCATTTCGCGCTTCGGCGCCGGCGGCATCTTCGCCAGCGAGCACGGATTTTCCCTCGTGGCTGACGGCTACGGCGCCATAAGGCAGTATGACGATTCCCTCGACCTCACCGGGAACGGCGATGCCCTCCTCGTTAACGGCCTGTCGCGCTTCAACGGCGCCCTCCATATCCAAAACATGTCTTCCGGGGAATCGGAACAATTCCCGGCCAACCTCGTGGAGATCTTCGAACTTGACGATGCCGAATATATACAGCCCGGGGATATCCTGGTTGCGAGCGAGGGAGGCAAGTCGGTCCTTTCGAGGACCCGGAAGGAGTATAACCGCTCCGTCATCGGAGTTGTCTCCGGAAACCCGACGGTGATCATCAATTCAAACGGCGGAAAGAAGAAGGTCTATCCCGTCGCCCTCACCGGCACGGTCCTGTGCCGCGTGGACGCCCGGCAGAAGCCGCTGCATCCGGGGGATCCCATCGTCACATCGTCCACGCCCGGGTGCGCCATGGCCGGCGTCATTGATTCCTTTGACAAAATAGGAACGGTTCTCGGCAAGGCACTGGATTCTCTCGGGGACGGCATCGGCCTGGTGCCGGTCTTCATCTGCCACGCGTAGCGGCGCCGGTACTCCACTAAAAAAGCGCGGCCGTTAAACCGCGCTTTTTGTACATCCCGGTTATTCTTATATTATTTAAGTCCCAGTTGATTTAGTATGGTAAGCTCGACCCTGTTGAAGACCTTGAACTGGTAATCGCTCAGCTCCTTGGTTATCTTTTTATCCACGTAGGTGATGCGGCGGCAGAAAGGCCTGTTCTCGTACCGGTCGACCCACATGATCACGATGGTGTTCTCACCGTTCCATGCCAACGCGCCCTGCATTTTTTCCAGGTTCTCATTGGTGGAGGGACCGTATTTTTCCTCGATTTTTTTCTTCACCTCGTCCATGGAAAGGTAGGGGAACTTGAGGGCCACGTAAAAGAGCTTTCCCTCGTCGACTTTTTCGGCTCCCTCGCTCTTCTTCTCTCCCTCCTTGGGAGGCGTCTCTTTTTTCTCCCCTTCCTTTTTTTCACCTTTTTTGGCGGCCTCTACGCTCTCAAGGGCCGGGTCCACGTAAAAGAATCCGTAATAGTATTCAAGGTCGCCGTCTTTCGATATGATGATGCTCTTGTCATCGGTATACACAAGCTTCCCCTTGATCTTGTCCCTGGCGTCGGAAAGCTTCACGCCCCAGGCGACCGCCTCATATCCGCCGGGAATATTGGATGAAGCCTTTTTATCGCTGGCCGCGTTTTTGGCCGGTTCCTTTGTCTCTTTCTTTTCCTGACCGTATGACACAGTCATTGCAAAAAGAATCATGATGATGAACATCCGTTTCATAGGCATACCTCGAATAATGCGACAAATCTATTTACCGATCGACGGGCGAGCCGGCCCCCTCGTACACCGGCATACCTGATCCACTTCTTTATCGGCAATTTTGCCGGCGATTATTAAAAAATAGTGGACTCTTTGCGGATACCCGTCAAAAATATGTCTCATAGATATGGCCGGGGCTGTCACTGTTCCAATGCGATCCAATCCCACGGCGATGCGACATTACCAGAATCAACATGGAGGAGACAATGGCTAAGCTGATCGAGGTCAACAGTTCCAATTTCGACACAGAGGTCATGAAATCCGGCGATCCGGTCCTGATCGATTTCTGGGCCCCCTGGTGCGGACCCTGCAAGATGCAGGTTCCCATCCTGGAAAAGCTGGCCCAGTCGCCGGACATCAAGGCCACCATCGCCAAAATCAACACGGATGAAAATCCGGATATTGCCCAGAAATTCGGCATATCGTCCATCCCCACCCTGATCCTCATGAAGGCCGGCGCCGAGGTCGAGCGCTTTGTCGGCGTGCAGCCCGAGGCGGTCCTGAAGCAAAAGCTCCTTAAAGCGTAGGCCATGCGCGCGGTGATCCAGCGGGTGCTGCAGGCTTCGGTGCAGGTCGACGGGGAAACCGTGGCATCCATCGGCAGGGGCATAATGGTCCTTGCCGGCCTCCACGAATCGGACACCGAACAGGACATGGACTACGTCATCGGCAAGCTCCTGGGAGTCAGGATCTTCAACGATGCCGGCGGGGTGATGAACCTCTCCGTGGCCGATACCGGCGGGGAGATCCTGCTGGTGTCGCAGTTCACCCTCTACGGAGACGCCCGCAAGGGGAAGCGTCCCTCCTATTCAAGCGCCATGAAGCCGGAGATCGCCCGTGAGGCATTTGATACATTTGTCGCCCGCTGCCGCGCCCTCCATGAACGGACGAAGTCCGGCGTATTCGGCGCAGACATGAAGGTGACCCTTCTCAACGACGGGCCGGTGACCATCCTCATCGACAGCGCCAGGGCTTTTTAGGCCGGCTACAGGTTATTCCCGGTTTTCCAGAGAAGATACGAGTGAGTGTTGGACTCCCGCTCATCCAGCTTTATCTTCGCCGCTGTCAGCATGAATTGCACCCGGTGAAGGAAAGCAGGGCCCAGCAGGGAAAGCTTCGGCATGATACGGTCGAAATACTCCCGCGGCAGAAAATCGATGACCTGTACCAGGTTCTTGACCTGCCTGTCGGCGCCGAGCAGTTCCCAGAGCGTTTCGGTCCGCGCGAAGATGATGATGTTGCAAATTGACGTGTACAGATCCGCAAGATATGAATTGAAGTACCCCATATCGAGGGTGGCCCGCACCAGGTCCATCACCCAGGACAGCGAGGAGGAACCGGCGAGGAGGCGACGGTTCGATTCAACGTACTGCAGCACGAACATGGAGGAAAAAAGATCATCGGGGATGTCATTCTTTTCAATGGAAGAGCAGTCGAACCCCTGGGCGTAGGCTATCATCAGGTTGTGCTCTTCGCTGTCGGTGGCCAGATGTCGCCAGTGACTGAACCGGGTCCCGCACCTCTTCAGGCCCACCAGGGCAAGGGCCTTTATCTCTGCACTGCCAGCCTCCTTGGCGATGGTATAGAAAAAATTGAGAAGCTCGTCGCATTCGAAGGAGACCAGGGCCTGCAGAATCGACCGCTGCAGCGCCGGCTGCTCGTAGTATTCCGCCATCAGCAGGGGCACCTGCTCCTTCATGCCGAGCTGCCGGATGATGACGGTATCGTCATGGACAAGGAGCCTCTTCTTCAGGGAGACCGAATAGATTTCGCGGTCCCTGAACACATCAAGATAAATCGAGAGGCGCGCGAACAGGTCATCGGAGACATACTGGCGGACCATTGAGTCAGCGGGAATGTTTTCGGTAAGCTCGAAAATGACATGGTCAATAAGCTCGATAAAATTCTGCGTTATTTCATCGGGCTCTTCAATGGCACTGAGAGAATACTCTTCGATGCGCGGCGACGCGTATTCGGCAATGATTGTAAGGGCCTCCATCTTTGATGAAGCCGGCACGATTTTTTCATAACAGGTACGGGCGAATTCCTCGAATCGTCCTCCCCGCAATTGCAGCTCACTCTTCATATCGACCCCAAAGCCACGCACGTCATTTTATTCCAATTGGTATGACCCCCTGCCGTTGTCGAGAATTTTTTAACATAAATAAAAAAATAACGGCCGGATTATGCATCCGCCAAAGATAAAACTATTGACAGCCGCAGCCATGAACGCCTGTGCTAGTTCTGCGAGGTGACCCATGATCTCTGTACCCATAATCGACCATGAACTATGCACTCTTTGCAAACGCTGCGTCAATGTCTGTCCCAAGCGGATTCTCGTCGTGGAGCACGACACGATAAAAACCGTGGAAGAAGAATGCATGCTCTGCTCCCACTGTTATTCCGTGTGCCGCTTCGGCGCCATCAGCTTTGACCCCGAAGCGCTCAGGGCCATAACGATGAGATCCTTCGCATATAAGGAACAGCTCATAGCCCCGGGCGCGTTCAAACCCGGCGACCTCGTCAATTTCGCCCGATCCCGCCGGAGCGTGAGAAAATTCAAGCGAAAGCCCCTGGATGACGATGTCCTATCCGACCTTTTCGAATTCGCCGTCACGGCCCCCTCAGGGAGCAACTGTCAGACATGGGAATTCCTCGCCGTCAATGGACGCGACAAGGTCTGGGGTCTTGCCCGGGAAATAGGGAAATTCTTCGTCAGGCTCAACGGGCTGGCGAAAAATCCACTGATCCGCTATCTTTCGGTCCCCTTTATCGGAACGGCCCTGATCAGGTATTACAACAATAATATGGAAAGCGTTGAGAGGGCGCTGAAAGAGTCGGAAGCGGGCAACGACCTCCTCTTTCACGGCGCTCCGGCCCTCATCATTATCCATGGCACGACCGAGGGAAGCACTCCCCTGGAGGACGCCCAGTTTGCCTCGTACAACATGACACTCCTCGCCCACGCCCTGGGGCTGGGCACCTGTTATATCGGCTATGCGGTGGAGTCTATAAACAGGAGCTCCTCGATCAAAGCCTACCTGGGGATACCGTCCGGCAACAGGATACACGCGGTCCTCGCTGCGGGATATCCTGACGTTAAATTCGAGAAGCCGGCCCTGCGGAAAAAATATTCTGCACGCATAATATGAAGATCTCTGCCGTTGGCAGATAATGCGCCGTTGCCCTCTTTTCTCGGATGGAAACCGTTCCTCTTGTCATTGCGCGGAGCACAGCGACGAAGCAATCCGGAGATTGTTATATTCAGCTATATTCAAAAACAGGATCGCTTCGCCAAGCTCGCGATGACACTGGCTCGATCAGCTTAGTTATAAAATTTAAATTCCTTTAATTATTTTTTCACATCAGCGCCCCCCCTTCGTTTACCGGGATGAGGGGACGCCATGAAAAAAACAATCAGCTTCATCTTCCTTTTTATGCTCCTTGCGGAGACGCGGCTTCTGGCCGGTCTCATGATCAATGAATTCGTGACCAGCACAGCCTCGGACTGGGTCGAATTGACCATGACAGGCAATTCCAAAGAAAAGATGGAGATATCAAAACTCTATGTCACCACCTACTATGGAAAGAACGAATCCTTAAGCGCCGACCCGGTCACCATCTACAGCTATGACCGCTCCGAAACGACCTACGACGACCGTTTTATCGTTGTGCATCTCACCGACCCGGCCACTCCGGACGAAACCGACCTGACCGGCGACACCAACGGCAACGGCTTCATCGATCTGTACTGCAACAATTACTACGCGAGCCTCTGGAACACCGAAGGCGTCATAGCCATCGACAGCGACGACAACCCGGCCAACGGCGGCATCACCGATTTCGTGTTTTACTCCAACCGCGACGGGAGCCCCAACGAAACCGTGGTCTCCTACGTCACGGCGGCCCGCGAACAGGGCCAGTGGCAGGGGAGCGCCGTGCCCGACATCCAGCAGGGCTCGGTATCGATCGGTACGGACGGACTCATGGCCCATATGAGCGTATCACGGAACAGCCTGGCCGACACGAATGGCCTGGCCGACTTTACCGTGACGAACATCCAGACCCCGGGAAAGCCGAACATGACGATCCCGATCTTCATGGGGAAGCGTCTCTTCAAGGCAATGCGCAAAAAGATCACCTTCATATCCGGTCACTACCTCTTCGGCAGCGGCGCCATTCCGGTCTTTGTCTTCATTCCCTGCTGCCTCAAGCTCCGGGTCTTTTCAATGACGGGCATCCTCGTCCATGAATCTCCCCTGTTCGTTTCGATCAATCCCGGGCTCTTCAACCTTTACTGGAATCCCGCATTTCAACGGTCCAGCGTCGTCACCGGCCTGTACCTGTGCAAGATCGAGGCGGTGAACCCTTCCCTGCGCCTTGCCAGCGAAGAGATTATCTACATTATCATGAGCAAATACCAATGATCAAGATAGCGCTTATCCTCTGTATATCCGGGAATCTCCTCAATGCCTTTGATTACCGGGTGACGCCGCCGGCGTCTCTCTTTCCGTTCCGCCAGTCGGCCAACGATCATTCCATCCCCGACGCTATTTCGAATCCGGCGTACCTTCCGCGGATCCCCTATCCCTACCTGCACTGCTCCGGCAGCCGCCCCTACACACAGGACGGTCTCGAAGCCACCACGCTGCGAGCCGGCTACGCGGTGCGGGGATTCGCCATCCAGGCCGTGTGGGACCGCTTCGGCATCGGCGGGTACATGGAGCACGTCGTGGAGGTCAATATCGCATACATGCCGATCAGGTATATCTCCATAGGGAGCGGCGTAACCTACTACAATCTTTCCATCAGGACCGCCGAGGCTTCCCTCAAAACCCACCAGGCCGACTGCAGGGCTTCCATCGTGATCGCGCCCTTCCCCTGGATCGAGGCCGCTTTTCAGCAGGAGAACATAGCCTCCCTGTTCATCAAAAAAAGAAGGGACCTGATGTTTCCCGAATGGAGCGCCGGGGCGGCCCTCAAGCCCTTTAAAGGCCTTGCCATCATGTACAACATAAATAAAACTCCCCACGGGTACGTTAACACCATCGCGGCGTCCGCCAACGTGCTGAAATATTTTTCCCTCAGGGTTGGATACGCCCGGGAAGCAATGACCTGCGCCGGCTCGATCTCCTTCATCTATAAATACGTTGCGGCCTCATACGGCCTGAAATATCATCCCCACCTGGGATTGACCCACACGGTGGGGATCACCCTTTCCGCAACGGAGATGACCCTGGACTCCCTCAGCTACGGCAGCATGTTTTCCCGCGCCAGCGACCGCCGGAACATGGAGAAGGTCAATATCAACGCCTGTTCCATGGAGACGCTTCTCTCGGTTCCAGGCCTGGACAGACAGACCGCGGAGCGTATCATGAAATACCGCAAAACCATCGGTCCCCTGACCCGCACCGGTCTCCTCCAGATCGGTTTGACAGAGAAGGATATCGCCGACCTCCTCCCCCATATCACGGGCCTGGCACAGGAAGAAAAAAGCCCAGCCCCGGACCGGCGCTCCCTGGACCGCATCGAGAAAATACAGAAGGATCTATTTAAACGCCTGGTCGTCCTGGGCGTTCCCGCCGCCTCCGCCCTGGAATGCGCGGACATGGCCCTGAGGGGAGAAAGCAAGAGCTGCGCTGACAGAATCAATGCCATGGCCGACCTCGGAGCCGCGGCACGGAAACAGGCGGTGGGACTATGCTCCGGATCACGATAGTCATCGCTGCCCTCGTCAGCTGCGCCGCCATGGCGGAAAGCGGAAAGGGAAGGCCCGCACCACAGTTATTGATCAAGGCCGAATACCGCCAGGACGCCCTTGATTATGACAATGTTGAAAAACGGTTTGTCCGGGAATCGGCCCGGCTGTCTTTTGGGAAAAGTTCCCTCAGCATCACCCATGTCAATATCGGTCTGAACAAAAAGGAAAACCGTTTCACCCTGAATCTATCCATCCGGGAGTTATCTCCCTATTTCGAATGCGAAATCGGTCATTATTACGCAAATTTCGGAGCCGGCATTCTGGTCGGAAAAAAGATCGCCCTCTCGCCGGACCTCTTCGGCCGCTCCCTCGCCGTTTCCCGGGGGATATCCTTTACGCCGTGCAGCAGCGGGAACCCGTACTTCTGCTTTCAGGGCATCGCGGCGGGAATACGGTACCCGTCGGAACATGTCACCCTCTCCCTCCACGGCTATTATTCATTCAGGAACCGCTTCGTGAGAAATGACCGGTATCACCCCGACATAACCGGGACATCGCTCGCTTCAATACTCATCAGGACAAAGAAGGATTTCCGGTATTCCGAGCCGGTTGAAATACAGGACTGCGGATACAGTTTTCTCCTCACGGCGGCCCGGTGCTTTTCACTGCAATCCTATTTCATCTACACCTTCATCAAGCGCTCCGGGACCCGCGATCTCCTGTGGAACTTCGACACCACGTCGGTTCCGGCCGGGGAAAAGAGATTTTACGGTTACGGGTTCTACTGCCAGTACCGGGATGACTATGTCCTGATCTTTTTTGATCTCTGCTTCCCGAACAGGATCATTGGCACAACCGCCGGAAGATCAAAAACCGTGCGCGGCTACGCCCTCATGTACAGCCTCGCGTTCCGCCATCAGGCCTGCTCCGTCTCTTTTACGGGAAAGCAGACCGATAAAAATTTTTACTCTCCCTACAGCTCAGGATCAGCGTTTCCCGAAACGGCCTGGACCATCTCCCTTTCCGTTCGCCCGGCGAAACCCTTTACCATGGGATGTTCGTTCTTCATGGAAAAAAATCGTATTCCCTCGGGAAATGAACATTACCTCCGATTCATCCGGCGGGAACAGCTTTCTTTCAGGTACAGCGTCCCCCTGAAGGGTTCGTTCTCGGTAAGAATTTCAGATGCGGAAGAAGGGACGAAAGACGGGACCCGCCGCTATCTTCAACTCACGTCATCGGCCCGGCTCTATATCCTGAGATCGATACTCCTCGGCTGCGGCGGTTCCATCCGGCGAACCGGCTCAGGGCGCCTTTCCGGCTCCGTCAGCTGCGGGACCAGGTTCGCCCTTTTCCGCCTGCTTCTCCTTGATGTCCGCTATTCATACTATTTCATCGCCGGCGCCAATCCACTGTACGCGTCAGCCTCACGGCCGTCGGATTCCATCAGCCGCGGCACGTTCATCCGCACCTCATCCCACTGCATCTCGGGGAAAATCCTCTTCAGATTCCAGGGATGCCGCTTTTCAGCTGAATATCTTCACCGGTTTTCCGGCAAACAGGTCATTCAAAGCCGCGTGGAGGCGTCGGGAAGCTGCTTTTTTCAATAAAAATCTTGACAAAAACAGGATTCGTTATTAACTTAAAGTTAACTTTAAGTTTAATTATCAGGCCGATGCAAGACGAAACATTCACCATCTCCGAGCTGGCAGAGGAACTGGACATAAATCCCTCGACGATCCGCTTTTACGAGCAGAAGGGCCTCATCACCCCGGGGAGGACCAAGGGGAACCAGCGCGTGTACACGCGGCAGGACCGGGGGCGCCTGAAGCTCATCCTCCGCGGAAAACGGTTCGGCGCCACCCTGGACCAGATCGCGGAGATGGTCGGCATGGCCGATGACGTGATAAACGAAAAGAGCCAGATCGATACCAGCCTCTATTACATTGAGCAGAAAATGAACGACATCATCAGGCAGAAGAAGGATCTCGATCTATTTCAGGCCGACCTTGCGGCATTGAAGCGCAAGCTTCTGAAAAGGCGGCGGGAACTGACGAATAAATAACGTGCGATGCAACAACAGGAGGTTCGCCATGTTTGACTACATTATGACTGAAGAGCAGAAAAAGCTGCGGGACGAGGCGCGCGAGTTTACCCGGTGGGTGCCGCGGGAGATGATTCTCGACATGGATTCCGAGAAGCTTCATTTCCCCCATGAATATCTCAAGGAATGCGGCAGGCGGAACCTGCTCGGCATCCGGATCGCGAAGGAGCTGGGGGGCCGCGGACTCGGCTGGGTGGAGGACGGCATCGTGGCGGAGGAGATCGGCGTTGCCAGCTATTCCCTCGCCTGCCTGTGGGGCGTGGGCGCCGACATAGTCTGCGAGGCGGTGGCGACCTTTGGCTCCGATGAGCTGAAAAAGGCCATCGTAATGCCGCTCCTCAAGGGAGACGTATACGCCGCGGAATGTCTCACGGAGCCGCGGGGCGGCTCCGACTTTTTCGGCGCCACGACGGCCGCCCGCAAGGACGGCGGCGACTGGATCATCAACGGACAGAAGCGCTTTATCGTGGGAGCCGAGGGCGCCGACTGGTTCATGACTTACGCGGTGACCGATCCTGGCGCGCCGGCTCACAAACGGCTCACCTGTTTCTTGATCCCGCGGGACGCCGGCGTGGAAACCAAGTACCTGTACGGTCTCATGGGCGTGCGAGGAGGAGGCGCTGGCCGGGTGATTTTCAATGACGTGCGCGTCCCCGAGCGCTACGCCATCAACGGTATCAACGGCGGCTTCGACGTATTTGTTAAAAACATGATCCCCGAGCGGCTGGGGACCGCTCTCATGACCATCGGTTCGGTCCGTCCGGCAGTGGAGATCGCCACGCGCTATACCTCGAAGCGCAAGGCCTTCGGACAGCCGATAATGAACTTCCAGGCCGTCGGCTTCAAGGTGGCCGATTCAGCCATGATGATGGACGCGATCCGCTCGGTGGGATACACCGCCGCCCTGGCGGCCGATAGCCCTGCGGCCCACCCGGGACGGGTGAGACGCATGGCTTCGCAGGCCAAAAAATTCATAACCGAGGGCGCCTGGCAGATAGCCAACAACTGCATGCAGGTGATGGGCGGCATCGGCTACACCAACGTTTTTCCCCTTGAGCGCATCGTCCGCGACATCCGGTTGGCCTCCATCTGGGTGGGAACCAACGAGATCCAGCAGTCCATCATACAGACGGAATGGTACAAGGAATATCAAAAGGTATACTCAAAAGATCCTGTGCGTGACGTTGAGCAGGATGCTGTCGGGGCGGACCAGGTCGAGGAAAAGGTATACGAATAGTGCATTGTGCATACAAATAAACCGTCACCGGAACCACTGAGTTTCGATACCGGCACATAAAAGAATAAAGAACCGCATCGGCATCTTACTTTATCTGTATAAATGAAGATAAAGTAGATGAAAAATGCGGTTTTTTAGTCGACACTTGAAATTATTTTGATTGAAATTTTTTTTATAACTATACAGCATGCTTAAGTTGTACGATTAATATGATATACGTTCCTATTCATGCGGACCGGCATCCGCGTATGAATCAATGACCGCCATGGCATGGGTAACACCGCCACGAGGGAACGATAGTCGCTATATTTCTGTGGACAAAGGAAATCATTGATGCAGATAAAACTGTGGGGGGTCCGGGGTTCACTTCCTTCTCCGACTAGCAACGATGAGTACTCTAAAAAAATAGTACGGATTCTGGATCTCGCGATTAAATCGGGATTAAAAAACAGCTCCGGCATAGCCGAGTTCGTGCAGTCGCTCCCGGACGACCTCAGGTATATTTTCGGAGGCAACACGACCTGTGTCAGCGTGACCTCGAACAGCGGCAAGATATACATTCTCGACTGCGGCTCAGGCATCAGGCTCCTGGGCTATGAGCTGATGAAAGGACCCTGCGGCAAGGGCCAGGGAAACGTCGATATTTTCATGACCCACTTCCACTGGGACCACATCCAGGGACTCCCCTTTTTCACACCCCTGTATATAAAAGGAAACGTCCTCAACTTTTATTCTCCATACGGCAATCAGCAGAAATTCCTTACCGACCAGATGGCGCCGCCCTATTTTCCGGCACTCTTCGACGGCACTGAATCGACAAAACAGTACATCCATCTGGACCCGAAAAAAAGAGAGCCCCTGAAGCTTGAGGATGATCTCTATGTGGACTTTTTCCCCCTGAAGCATCCCGGTGGGAGCTTTGCCTACCGCTTCAAGCAGGCAGGCAAGACCTTCATCTTCGCGACCGACGCGGAATTCACCGGCGAGGTCTTTGAAAAAGGCCACGACCAGATCTACGAATTCTTCCAGAACGCTGACCTGCTCATAATCGATTCCCAGTATACCCTGGATGAATCCTTTATGAAATTCGACTGGGGTCACACCAGCTACACCATGGCCGTCAACTGCGGACTCCGGTGGAAGGTCAAGAACCTGGTCATGACGCATCACGAGCCGGCCTATACCGACACCAAGCTTTATGAAAACTACCTGGCCGCGATCGAGCATGGGGAAAATTGCGCGAATGATACGACACAAATACATATCGCCACAGAGGGCATGACGTTCAATCTATGACGCGGCCGCAGCCGTTCCGATACCGCGCCGTCCCGCGTGATAATAAAACGATAATGAAACATCGATCAACCCGTTATTGCATCAACCTCATCGTACTGGCAACGGTCATCTTCTGCATCGTCACTCCCGCCGGCGCGCAGAGGACGAAATCGAGCCTGAGCGCGGGAAAACAGAGAAACGCGGAGAAGGGGCTGAAGGACAACCGCTATTTTTTCTATTTCATCAACATGTCCATAACCAACCTCGGCACCGACGAGGAAAAAAAGCATTTCAAGGAAGCCATTCAACGCGACATCATCGCCCAGAACCTGTACATGAAATTCATGTTCGGCGAATCCTTCGATGAAATACTCAAGTCGCAGAAAATTCTGATAGACCTGTACCGGAAAACCCTGAGAAAGGACATCGCCATGGCCCGTCAGCTTCTCAACGGATTCGCCCCCGCCGTCGTCAGGACAAACGATTACCTGGCCCGGCACTACCTGCGCCTCGGGTACCGCGACGCCACCGACGCGGGGATAGACCTCCTCATGGCGGACAATTTCGACGAGCGCCTCTATTCGATGCGGCTGTACCGCTACTCCAAGGCGATAAAAAAGGTGAAGCACGGCAAGCGATACGCCCTCTTCTCCCTGCTGCAGACGAAATATTACGAGGACAAGAAAAAGGGGATCGGCGTCGAAGGCGTCAGGGACAGGAAAAAAGAGTTCGGCCGCCACACCTATGACGAGCTGAAAAAACTGATAACCGAGGCGTCAGCCCCCGACCGGCGCGACAACCTGCTTCTTATCCATACCGACAACTACTATCGATCGAAAGACGAGAAATCGTTCTATGATATCATATGGGACAAGCCCGACCTCACCGAGATCAAAGAATATAACGAATACATGGAAATAAAATGAGACGCCCATGAAAACAAGAAACGCCTTTATCGCCGTATTGATGGCAATGTTCGCATGCAGCAATCCTCCCACCAGCGGGAACGGTCTTTCGACCCTCGGGTTCTATTCACCTCCCCGGACGATCATAGCCCGGCTCGAGGCCGGCCGAAAAGGATACCGGGAGCATTTCCTCCTCGGCGTCGCCTACAAGAAAGAAAAAAAATACAAGAACGCCATGTTCCATTTCGCCCAGAGCTGTTTCGCAAGCCATCGCGATCCCAGGCTCCGCCTCTTCTCGCAGCCGATATACCATTTCGTGAAGGGATACCACCTAAAGTCGGAATATTACGACGACGCGGTTTTCGAGCTGGCGGATCTTTTCTTTCTTTACGGAGAGCACGGCTCCGTGATCAAATTCGTCGACCTCATGTCAAAAAGCCGCAGCGCCCTGTACCGCGATGCCATGCTTCTCAAGTCTAAGTCACTGTCGACGCTAAAAAAGTATGACGATGCCCGCACGGTCCTCACGAAGCTTGAAAATGACTATGACGATCCCGATTCAAAGTCCATCATCCGCCTCAGGACAGGGTCCCTCCTGGAAAAGAAAGCCGATTTCACCGGCGCCATTAATCAGTATCTGCGGGTATTCGAGGTTGACGTAAAGGGATGGCAGGCCGCGTCAGCGGCAGATCTCCTGCAGGCCCTGTTGACAAAAAATCCCCGGAAACTGCAGTTCAGGGAAAATCTCCTATTTGCAAAGGCCCTCTATCACGGAAAGCAATATAAGGAATCCATAGTCATCCTCCGAGCCCTTGCGCCGGCTTCGGCTGACCGGGCCGATGTGGACTCATTCCTGGTTCGCGCCCTGACCCGCGACAACGCCGCGGCCGCGGTCCAGTCCCTGATCAGGGAGCGCTCCAATGACGCAGCGCTGCTAAAGGTCCACGGGGACGAGCTCTGGAGCATGGGCAATAAAGGCAGCGCCATCACGGTGTACCAGCAGGTCGTCAGGGCGGGGACCGAGCCCTACGCCCAGGCGGCCCTCCAGAGAACCGCCAAGTTCCTTGAGGAGAACAAGCGGGCCGGCCATGAGCAGTATCTCACCGATTACAAGAACAGGTATTCCGATGACCACTCGGGACATTTCCTCTGGCTCATGGCGCGCAACCTGATACGCGGCAAGAACAACGACAAGGCCCTTCAATTGCTGGAGGAATCAGTCTCCAGGTACCCGTCCGGGAGCCATTCCGATGAGAGCAGGTTCTGGCTCCACAAGATCTATTCCGCAAGGGGGGACAACGACAAGGCGCTGAAGGCGGCCATACAGATGGCGGTGACGAATCCCGACTCTCCCTATACGTGGCTGCTATTGAAGCAGCAGGCCGCCGCCGGCACACTGGAAAGCCTCGAGGGCGGATTCAAAAAGGCCCTGGATGAAAAGAACGGCGACGCGGCCCTCTACTGGCACGCGCTCATCTTTGTCAAGGAGCGATCGATGGCGAAGCGCACGGCCCGCATCGGAAAATTAAATTCCCCTGACATCTCCCGTTACAGGGACCTTGAAAAATCGATCGCCGCCATGAAAACATCATCGGGCTACGGCGGGGTGCTGAAACGAATTGAGCCGTATTTCGCCCTGGGTTACAGCGCCGGGATCAACCGGGAGATGAAGCTCCTTCCCAGGACAAGGGAAGCGCGGAAGGATAAATATATCGCCCTGGCCCATTTCAGCAGGAAATACCGGTACGCCTTTCTCGAGGTCTTTTCCTGCCTGGAGCTCCTGAAGCTGTTCGAATTGAAGGAAAACATCGCCCTCATGCCTTCTGAAACGGTGGAAATGCTCTTCCCCGTTCCCTTCCAGGAATGCGTTTCCCAATACGGCGCCCTCTACTCGGTGGATACGGAGATCATCTATGCCCTGATGAAGGCGGAATCGCTCTTCAAGCAGAACGCCGTATCCTCGGCCGGGGCATCGGGCCTCATGCAGCTTATGCCCTCCACGGCGCGCGGCATCGCCCGGGGCCTGCGCCTCAAGGATTACGACCTTGCCGACCCGTGCACCTCGATACAGCTCGGGACCAAGTACATATCCGGTCTCATGCGGGAATTCAGGGGCAACTACCAGTACATGGTGGCGGCCTATAACGCCGGCGCGGGAAACGTGGACAAGTGGAAGGAGCGGTATAAAAACGAGGACATGGATTACTTCACGGAATTCACTCCCTTTATCGAGACGCGGTATTACATACTGCGCACCGATAAATTCGTCACCCAGTACGGCCTCATCCGCGGCGGAAAAACAGGGAATCAATGAGGCCTGGCCTTGCCGGCGCCCTTTTAATTTGGTATGTTACCTGCAGATAGCGGGTCAAGCCCTGTGAAAAGTATTTTTTCATTATTGCTGCTGTGCGTCTTCACGCTCTCCTGCGGATGCGGCATCTCCCGAAAATCAGAGCTGACGCGGATACGGAAGCAGAAAGAGGCCGCCGCGCGGTATGACGCGGAGAACTGGACGGAGCGGCGGAATATCGCGCGCGACATCGTTCGTTACTACGGGAAGGACCGGAACGACCTGGTCCTCGAGATCCTGACCGTGGCGGCCAGTGACCCCCATCCGTCGGTCCGGATCGAGGTGGTACAGGGCTTCGCAAAGATTCATTCGGCCCCATCCCTATCCATGATAACAAAGGCGGCATTGGAAGACGTCAACGACAACGTGAGATGGTATGCGCTTCAGGCCCTCCGGTCGTTGAGCGATCCTTCCAGCGCCGATACCTATGCCCGGTGTCTCGGCAGCGGCGACTGGCTGATACGGGAGGAAGCGATCAAAGGGATATGCGCCCTCGATGATGCCGTCATCAGGGAAAAACTGGTTCCCTCGATCATCAAGGCGATCAACGATCCCAATGCCGCCGTCATGCTGGCGGCCCTCCGGGGAGTGAAGATCAAGGATGAGCGGATATACACTGCCATAGCTGAAAAATTGAGGAGCGCCACGGAGTACAATTATTCGCAGATCGAGGCCTCCCTCGCCGCGCTGAACGGGTACCGGCTTGACCCAAAAACAAAAGAGAAGGTCATAGGCCTTCTCGTTCATAACAATCAGCAGATCAGGATCCTGGCCCTGCGGGTTCTTAAGAAAGACAGGATCCTGACTAAATCTCAATGATAATGCCGCTCTCGCGCTATTTTTCCTTTTCCTTGGACACGTATACGAGGTTCTTGTTGTCCGCCATATCCCGCGCGTATTTATCGAGGTACCGCGCCTCCAGGTCCTTCTTTTTCTGGTCCGCCTTTTCCTGGATGGTCGATTCCTTTTTGGAGCGCGGCAGCTGTTTCTTGGCGACCATGTCGTTCACTTCGGCTTCGGCCTGGGCCTTGCCCTGGTAATCGGCGATGATCTTCATCATCAGGAACATGCTGTCCTTGGCGCCGCGGTAATAGTAAATAGCGGTGATGAGATCCATGGCGGACGCCGATTTGGCGTCCTTGAAGCGATCATAGTAGTCATTGGCCTTTAAGATGCCTGCCTGGCCCTGCTCCAGGCACTTGTCCAGGGTGGAGCGGCCTTCTACTCTCTTCAGGTTCAGCTTCAGCTTGGTCCGCACGTTCATGTCAATGCTGTCTTTGAGAAGGGCGTTGGTGTCCTGATTGTATTTCTGTGAAAGTTTCTTGGCGGTGGTCATGATCGCCGCCTGGTTTTCCTTGAACGTTTTCGCAGACTCCAGCATCTTGTTCTGGAAGTAGAGGGCGCTCGCCTCGGCATACTGGTCGATGAGCTTGTCGATTTCTCCCTCCCCGCCGCCGTAGTTCAGGATCGCCGTGTTGAGCAGCTTGATGGAGCGGAAATTCTCGTAGCTGAGCTGCT
Source organism: Spirochaetota bacterium (assembly GCA_017999915.1). Classification (NCBI taxonomy): domain Bacteria; kingdom Pseudomonadati; phylum Spirochaetota; species Spirochaetota bacterium. The sequence continues at coordinate 84,193 of JAGNKX010000017.1, read as the reverse complement.
GCGCTATTGACCTCGGGTTTCCGCCCATCGGCGCCGGCCCGTAAGCGGGATGATAATCGAATTTATAAGATTGCGCGTATGCCGTCGAAATGAGAATCGATACCATACATGACATAACCAAGAGCATTCCTTTTCTCATCGCTAACATCTCCCTTTGTTGAATAGAGTACTTCAAGTATACTAAATAAGGAAGGTTTGCATTAATGAACAATTAAGTCAAGAAAAAATGCGTTCCCCGGTTGAGTTTCTAGGACGGGCCTATCTCTTCTTTCTATGGTCGATATGGATGGCCTTGACTTTCCTTTTCTTGATCTTGACAGCCCCTTCGAGATTGCACTTGTCCTGCACTTCTTCGATAGATTGCGTGATGAGCAGGTTGACGACCTTTTCCGTTTTATTGAGCACGTCGATGAGGATGAGATTCTCGTCATCGGTGAAATCCTGGAGGAGGTATTCCTCCATGGTGACGTTCTTCGGCGGCGTGCCGATGCCGACCCGAATCTTCGCGAACCGTTCCGATTTGAGGGCCCTGGTCATCGATTCTATGCCGGCGTGGGGCAGGTTCGAGAACAGGTAATCCACCCTCATTTCCCCCAGCTTGAGGGAGGAATCCTCGACAATGCAAATAATGTCACGCACATTGATCCGAAGGAATGAAGCTATGTAGAGCACCGATTCGCCGATCAGGTTGACAAAGGTCTGGGGTTTCAGGAGGACCACGTCGGTCCCCTTTATTTTTCCCCTGCCGATTACAGATTTCTTTTTCTTTATGCGGACATCAATATTCTCGTTATTGCCGATGATATCTATAACCTTGAAGCCGATGTTTTGCCTGTTGTTCGCAAATTTCTCGCCCGGATTTCCAAAACCAACGATTAACTTCAAAAATACCGCTCCCTGTAATAAAATGATCTCGGCCCCATGGCCGGGTGCAGTAATGAAACGCCGCCGGAATTACTTTTTCTCCTTCTCCTTGTCCTCTTCGCCCTCGGCGGCCTTCTTGGCCTCCTCGCCCTCGCCTTCGACGACTGCCGCCTCTTCGACCTTGGTCTCGGCCGCGGCCACCTTCGGCACATGGACCGAGGCTATGGACATTTCGGGATTCCCCTTGGCCACCACGCCTTCGGGCAGGGCAATGTCCTTCACATGTATGGAGTTCCCGACCTCCATGGCGGTTACATCAATTTCGATTTTCTCGGGCAGGTCTTTCGGCAGACACTCGACCTCGATTTCCCGTATGTCCACTTCGAGGATGCCTCCCAGCTTGACGCCCCTGGCGGTGCCGATGAACACGATCGGCACGTGGGTGTGTATCTTCTCGTCCTTGGTGACCCTGAACAGGTCGACATGAAGGATCTCGCCGGAAAGCGGGTCCTGATGATAATCCTTCACATAGGCCATTTTTTCGATATCGTCCTTTTTCGCGCTGCTCTGTATATCAAATATGACGCTTTCAGATATTTTTCCTTTAAAGAGCTTGAAGAAATCCTTCCGCGGTATCTGTATCGCCTCGGCCTGGCCGTGCGAATAGATGATGCCCGGGATAAAGCCGTTCCTCCGCACCCTGCGGCTCGCGTTTTTGCCGAAATCTGATCTCGGTTCTACGGTTAACAATTTAGCTTCCATGTTTATCCTCTTTATTTTAATGATTATGAAATAATTTCTACACGAACAACGAACTTACCGATTCCCCGTTATGAATTCTCCGGATAGCCTCGCCGAGAAGGGGCGCGATGGAAAGGATATTCATGCCTTTCATCGGCCTGGATGCCCGGTACGGGATCGTATTGGTGAAAATAATCTCCTTGAAACCGGCCGCTTCCATTTTATCGATGGCGTCAGCGGACAGAACCGGGTGCGTGAACAGGCAGTAAACATCCTTGGCGCCGCGTTCCCGGAGCGCTCCGGCGGCCTTCGAGATCGAGCCGCCCGTGTCCACCATGTCATCCACCAGGATGCAGTTCTTGCCGTTGACCTCGCCGATGACATACTGCACCTCGGCCACGTTCGGCTCCGGACGGCGCTTGTCGATGATCGCCAGGCCCGCGTTGAGGTTCTTCGCGTAGAATCGGGCCCGCTCGGCGCCTCCCGAATCGGGCGAAACCATGACCAGGTCCTTGATCTGGAGCCCCTTGAAATAGTCGATGGCGACCGGTTTCGAATAGAGATTATCCACCGGTATGTCGAAGAAACCCTGTATCTGTTCCGCGTGAAGCTCCATCGTGAGGACCCGGTCCGCGCCGGTGGCCTGGATGATGTTGGCCATCACCTTGGACGAGATCGGCACCCGCGGCTCCACCTTGCGGTCCTGCCGGGCATACCCGAAATAGGGGATGACCGCCGTGATCCTTCCCGCGGACGCCCGCAGCGCCGCGTCGATCATGAGGAGCAGCTCGATAACGTGATCGTTGGTCGGATAACAGGTGGACTGGACGATAAAGACGTCGTGTCCCCGGACGTTCTCCTTCAGCTTCACCGATATCTCGCCGTCCTTGAAGCGCTTCAGCTCGACCTTGGACAGGTCGATGCTGAGGTAATCCGCGATCTCCCTGGCCAGGTCCGGATTTGATGATCCCGAGAATATTTTAAGCAGACTGTCGCCCATACGTGTCTGTCCTCACACCTTCGTTCTGCAGTACTCTTCCAGCCGCTGAAGCTCCTCAACGGTGTTCACGCCGCTCCCCTCGACGGGGTCCTTCATGAGCAGGGTCTTGACCATATAGCCGGATGACCTGACATGCTGCAGCGCATCGGGGAGATAATACTCGCCCTGCGCGTTGTCGGTATTGATCCGCCGCAGCCCCTCGAACAGCAGCCGCGCGTCGAATATATAGGTCCCGGAATTGACTTCCCGGATCTTCTTTATCTCCTCGGAGGCGTCCCGCTCTTCCACGATGCGTTCAAACCGGCCTGCCCCGTCCTTGACGATCCTGCCGTACCCCTTCGGGCTTTGGGGCATCATGGTAAGCACCACCGCCTTCACGTTCTCCCCGTCCGATTCGTCGATTAGCGACCGGAAGGTTTCCGGCCTGATAAGGGGAACGTCGCCGCAGGCTATGATGACCCTGCCGCTGAAACCGGCCAAAGCTTCCTCGGCCTGCATGACCGCGTGGCCGGTGCCGAGCTGCTCATGCTGCCACACGGTCTTCGCGCGGCCGCTTATCGCGTCAATGACCATTTCGCCCCGGTATCCCACCACGACGTAAATGTCCGAAACGCCGGCTTTCTCGATATTGTCTAACACGTGGGCAATCAGCGGTCTGCCCAGAAAAGGCTGGAGAACCTTCGGCAGGTCGGACTTCATGCGAACGCCTTTCCCGCCGGCCAGCACGATTGAAGATATGTTGTTGATACGTGAACTCCCTGCTTCAGTAATCTGAGGTGCCAGGATTCGAACCTGGGGTCACGGGACCAAAACCCGATGCCTTACCGCTTGGCCACACCTCAATATGTCTTGCAGACATGATACATGCTTCACCGCCGGTGAAACATCTATCATATGCACAATTGCCGCCGCTCACACAAACCGCGTCAGGATCGCTTCACGGTATTTCTTCCCGAGCCGCGCCTGCGCACGCTCCGCCGCGTCCTTTTCCGCGAAGAGCCCCACCACGCTTGACCCGGATCCGGTCATGATGGCGAACCCGGCCCCGCAGCCGTAGAGTGCTTCTTTAATACGGCCGATTTCCGGGTACTGGCCGAACACCGGCGTCTCGAAATCGTTCTTCGCCGCTTCTTTCAGCGCCTCCGGCGACCCCGATGAAAGGGCCATCGTAATGCGCCGAATGGTTTTGCCGACCTCCGCTTCCCGGGCGGGATCAATCCCGGCGCCCCTCTTGAGGGAGCGATAGGCCTGGCCCGTATCGACATGGATACCGTCGTTTATGATCAGGACCCACGACTTAAGCTTCCCCGGGACCGGCATGATGATCTCCCCGATGCCGCGGCAGATCGCGAACCCGCCATGGAGGCAATAGGGTACGTCTGCGCCTATTTTTACGCCGATCTCGGCGAGGCCTTCATCGGTGAACCTGCCCAGCCGCCCGTTGATCAGCTTCAGCGCCGCCGCCGCGTCGCTGCTCCCGCCGCCCAGTCCCGCGCCCGCGGGAATGTTCTTTACGATGGAATAGACCGCGGCGCCGTTCAGGCCCGCACGCTCGCAATAGAGCGTTGCCGCGCGGGCGATCAGGTTCTCGTGGGCCGGGATCGCGTCAATGACGCCGCCATGGGTCCCGCCGGCGCCCCTGACGGCGACGGCTATGTCGATCCCTCCCGACAATTCCCGGACGGTACTCTCTTCAAGTTTTAAAAGATCATGCAGTGCAACACTCGCCATGAGGCTTAGTATGGCGTGGTACCCGTCATCTCTTCGATTCAGTACCTCGAGATGGAGATTAACTTTCGCGTGTGCTCTGATTGAATCGGTCAATACTGCCAGTACTCGTCCTTTTGGAGAGGCAAAACTATTATGACGGACTTTTTTTGTCAAGAAATAATTATTTTTTGAATAACTTATTGACAAGTTAATCGATGATAAATTTTTTGGATAATTCAGGAAAAAATGACATTTTTAAGGTCCAAACATCTTTTAATCTTCGATTGCGACGGCGTCCTTATCGACTCCCATGACGCAAACCTGAATTTTTTCAACAGCTGCCTCAAGCAGGGGGGGTATCCGCCCCTCGGGAAAGAAGATCAGGAAAAGGTCGTGTATATGTCGACGCGTCAGCTCATGTTCGAGCTCTTCCCGGACCCGGCCGAGGCCGAGAGGCTTTTCCGCATCAGCCAGGAGACGGATTACACGCCTTTTTTGCCCGACGTCCATCCCCTCTTTGATTTTCCCGCGGTTTTCGGCGCCCTGCGCAAGAATTTTCATCTCGCCATGGCCACGAACCGCGGGAGGTCCCTGGACAGGCTCTTCCGGTTTTTCAAGCTTGACGCCTGGTTCGAATTCCGCGTCTCCACGGTCGACGCGGAGCCGAAGCCCCATCCGGAAATGCTCCTGAAATGCCTTGACTATTTCGGCGTGGAAAAAACAGGGGCCCTCTACCTGGGGGACACGGACTCCGACCGGGCAGCGGCGTTAAATGCCGGGATCGACTATCTATGGGTGGGAGGCGATAACACACCCGGCATCAAGTCCGTCGAGGATCTTCTTCTCCATATCTGAATCCGCTATCGGAACAGGTCCCGGCCGGCCCTATCGGCCCTATCCGGAACCGTTTCATCCATAACATCTTCATTTCTTTCTCTTTATCGCAAACTGGCCGCCGCTCCACCCGATCAGGGCGAGGAGTTTTTTCTTGTCCCGGCTTACGACCCTTATGTCAGTGCCGATTTCCGGCAGGACCAGTTCGTAATCAGGTTCAGTCAATCCCGCAGCCTTCATGATCTCGTCAGAGGAGGGAAAGGCGTCAAAGTCGGCCCAGGCTCCCTTTCCCGAGGGCCGGAGCAGCCTGAAGTAATTGCACATGCACCCCTCGCCGCAGACACGGTTAACCGCGACCACGGTTATGCCCAGGTACGCGTCGGTGAAGAGCGCCACCTCCAGGGGCATGTTTTCAGATCTGGCCAGGATGTACCCGGCCCTGAGGTTCGATTTGCGTATCTGCTTTTTCTTGAATTCCTTTGAAAGATTTTCAGGTTTCATCTCGCAGTAGAAGGCCTCATCCGGAAGGTCAAGGTAATAATCCATGACGGATTTCTGTTTCTGCTGCGCCCCTGCGTCTGCTCCCAGAACCGCGATGATGCCGATGATGACAGCTGCAATAGCATGTTTTTTCATAGGATTTCCTCCCGGAATGATTTGGCCTTTATAATTGTAAATAAGACAATATCCGGACCTGTCAAGAATATTATCGCACCAGCCGGAGCGCTAAAGGGACAGGATGCCCCCATGCCTTTCGCAGACAGAAAAATAAAAGCGAAGCCGTATCGAAAAAACTGACGCGTCAGAATTTTTACGGCAAAATAAAATTAATATTGATTAATAAAACATCTTCTTTAGCATCAGGATCGTGATTAAACATATATATAACATACAACATATGGAGGATGTATATGAGCCTGAAGAAACATGCGCGAACCCTATCCCTGTGTCTGCTGGTCGTCGCCGGAACAGCCGGCTGCGACATGAGTTATGATAAAACAGAAGATAAAACTACGCCGGTCCTCGGTGTCGGCCTGGGGTGCCTGACATCCAGTCCCATTACCATGCGATCAACCACCTATGACATGGACAAAAATATCATCGGCGCCTCGGAGCAGATTATAGCGAACATGTCGGCGCAGAATACGCAACCCAGCATGAAATCCATGTATGAGATGTACGCCGGTGTCGAGCTCGAATTTGAGCTCTCTATTGCGATGATATCAGATATCATCAAGAGTATTATTTCAGGAAGCAGCGATTCCTCTGCATTGATGGCTTACGTCAAGCAGACCCCCCTGCTGACGCAGTTCTGGGCCTTGAATAAAATGTCGTCATCGGTCAGCGCCGGGACCGACGGCATCTGGATGAATTCCGATGACACCATTGACCCTCTCTACGGCTATTTTGAAACAACCAAGCTGGAGGACCGGTACCGCCAGCTCATGTATAGCGATTTCGGCGTCACCCCGAGCGTCATGATCGACTACATTATCGAAAACAACAGAAAAACAAAAACCTACCACTATGCCGCAGGCGCTGATGGGAAATTCGGCACCGACGACGATGTTCTGGCTAAAACCGTCCTTTACCGGTACGATAGCGGCGGAAAAATGGTGCGGGCCATCAATTATTCCGATGACGAAAGCGCCTTCGTGAGTTCCTACGTATTTACATACGACACCAAGGGCAGAATAGCGTCCATGACAAGCTACAGCGACCCCGAGGAGACGAAGAGACTGGTCTGGGGCTCCTATTCAACCTGCACCTGGGACGATTCCGGCGCCACCCCGCTCCTCGATATCACCCTCGGATTGAGGATGCCGGGACTTGTGGGAAGCTACAACATGAGCCTGATCAAATTCCACTACGAATTCAATGAAGACGGCACCATTCATAAAATGATACAGTACGAGCCGATGACCACAGCCATAGACACCTGTTACGTCTACGTCTATTCGAAGGACAGCCTCCTTGGTATGGGCTTCATGAACGACGAATCCCTGAATTATTCCGACGATGAGGCTACCCGGGTCTCCCATACGGTAAACAAGCTAACATTCAATTAAGTCATTTCTAACTGTCGGAAATCTCCTTATTTAGACATTGGACAATTCTATTTTTTTTATGACGGCACCAAAGCGCCGCCCTGAAGAGGCGCTTTGGTTTTTCCCCTCCCAAGATCCCCATTAATATTCTCTCTTACTAAAAACAGTGTCCTGCCTTAGCGGGCTGGTCGATCTCAATGTCTTTTTTCATTTTATTTTATTTAAATCAAGGATCAAGGCCGGTGCTCCCGGGCGCCCCCTGAAATGCCATGGTTCCGCGATGACATCTGCAAGGAGCACTGTAATGAAGCGCATGGATATCTCAATTAACACCCTGATAATTTTTTTCCTGGCATTCACCCTCGCAAGCATTTTCTTTTCCTGCGAGTTCAGCGATTCAACTGATGATTATTCAATCACACCGTTGGTGATCTGCAACGGCGGCACCACCAGCAATAATTTTACCGTCGAGTATTACGTAAATAATGAATACATTATCTCCGACACGCAGGAAGGGACCGACAGCACCACATCGGAGCTTCCCATGGGAAAAAGGGGGAAAGTAACGATAACGGCGACCAAGGAGGATGAGACATCCTCCATGACAATCGTGGTATACAAAAACAACAAAATAGACAAGTTCAGCAATCTCGCCTCGTGCACCAGCAGCACCTACACCTCATGCTCGAATACCCTCGTGCTGTCCTATGACGTGGATGATGACAGCAATCTGACAAAAACAGCTGCTGCTGATACCGAGACAGATTCAAGCTCGACGAGCTCGAGTTCATCCGGCTCAAGCAGCTCTACATCGGAATAAAGCCCGGTCTTGAAAATCAGGAATTTCCGTCGGTTCCGACGGGATCCGGAACCCGGGCGAGGTATTTTTCCAGGAACTTCCTCGTGGCCCAGCGGAAAAAAATATAGGTGTATTTGGCCCCGGCAAGATACATCCCCGCCAGAAACACCAGGTGGGACGTCCCGTATATGGCCGGTCCGCCCAGAATGACTATGAGGGGCTGGCTGAAATAGACGGAGAGTATGCCGAAGAGTGCCACGGCGGGCCAGCCGATAACGTAGCTGAAGGCCATGAGGAAAATGCCGACGAGTATCCGCGCCGAGGGCTTTTCCCTGAAGGGGCTCAGATCGGCCTTTTCCTCGAGGGCCTTACGGGCGAATTCGGTGCGGCTTACCTGCGCGGCGATCAGGTTAAACAGACTCAATGGCGATTCTCCGTTCCATGGCATCGCGGGCGGCCTGGGCCGGCCCCAGCAGGCTCATACTCGCCCATACCCTGATTAAGGCAACAAAAAAACCTTGACAAAAAGGTGAGCGGCCGACAGAGGATTAACTCTGTTTTTTAAGTCGCCTGTGATCCGGAATTCTTCCCATGAACACGCAAAGAACTGAAATCACCATAGACGGTCACGCCCTGACACTGCGAGAAATACTCGGTGTGGCCAAGGGGAGTCTCGGGGTTCGGATCAGCTCCAGTCCCGACTTCGCCCGAACGATCAAACGCTCCCAGGAGGTGCTCGAAGCGGCCCTTGACAAGGGAACACCGGTGTACGGCGTCAATACCGGCTATGGAAAATCCTGCGGCAAGCGCATGGCCGTGGAAGTGGCCATCCGGAACGGCTCCAACCTGATCAGGTTTCATGGCTGCGGGACCGGGGATTTTCTCGGCATCGAGGAAATCCGGGCCGCCATGGTGACGCGGATCCTCTGCTTTACCCGTGGATACTCGGGAACCTCCATGGAGCTGATTGTCCAGCTGGCCGAATTTCTGAACCGCGGCATCACGCCCCTGGTGCCCTGCGAGGGATCGGTGGGCGCCTCTGGAGACCTTACTCCCCTTTCGTACATTGCCGCCGCCCTTGCCGGAGAAGGCGAGGTCTACTTCCGCGATACCAGAATGAAGGCCTCGGAGGCCCTCAGCCAGGCCGGTCTGACACCCTACGCATTCAAGCCCAAAGAGCCCCTGGCAATGATGAACGGCACCTCGATCATGACGGGAATCTCGGCCCTGGTCATCGATCGGGCCCAGAGGATACTGAACGCCTCTATCTGCGCCACGGCGCTTTCCATCCACGCCCTCATGGGCAATGCCCATCACTATGACCCGGTCATAGCCAGGGCAAAGCCCCATCCCGGCCAGGACCATGTGGCCCGGTCCATCGCGCATCTGCTGCAAACCGACGAGGACCAGGAAGAGCTGGCGGCCAAGACCCTGGAGTCGCTCCAGGATCCCTACTCGCTCCGCTGCTCCCCGCAGATTCTGGGGGTACTCTTCGACGCCCTAGACTGGATCACCCGCTGGGTGGAGATCGAGGCGAACAGCGCCAACGACAATCCCCTCTTCGATCCGGAGGCGGGGACCGTGCTCATGGGAGGCAATTTCTACGGCGGCCACATCGTCTTCGCCATGGACTCGCTGAAATCAGCCATAGCTTCCGCCGCCGACATGTCGGACCGCCAGGTGGGCCTCATGGTGAACCCCCACGTGAACCGCGGCCTCCCGGCGGACCTGGTGGGAGCGCCCCGGGACGAGGCGATGTACAACCACGGATTCAAGGCCATGTCCATATCCTCATCGGCCCTCACGGCCGAGGCCCTCAAGGCGACCATGCCAGCCTCCTCCTTCTCGCGCTCCACGGAGTCCCACAACCAGGACAAGGTGAGCATGGGCACCATCGGCGCCCGGGATGCGGCGCGCGTCTGCGAGCTGACCGAGCGGGTCGTCGCCATCCATATGCTGGCGGCGGCCCAGGCCTGCGACATCCGTGGCAACATCCGGACCCGGCCGCGGCTGGCGGCGATCCTGGAAAATATACGGTCCATAGCCGGTCCCGTCATCAACGACCGGCCCATGGACGGCGATATCGCCGCCATTGCATCGTCCATCTCCAGGGGGGAGCTGTTTAACCCGGCCAGAGACTCGTAACCAGTATCGGCATCGAGCCTGTTTCCCCAAGGCGCCGCCACCAGCATCAGGAAAGCATATCATGGACTGCACCATACATTCGATCGGAACGGTGATTAATGATAGGAACGATCTATCCGATGATTTCTGGGGGGGCATCGTCTCTGAAATTCGGCTGGACCCGGCCTTTCCTGAAAGCGCCCTCGAGGGAATCGACGCTTTCTCTCATGTCGAAATCATCTATCTTTTCCATAAAGCCGTCAGCGATACGCCGATGACCGGCGCTGACCACCCCCGGGAAAATCCCCGGTGGCCCGCTACGGGCATCTTCGCGCAGCGAAAAAAAAACAGGCCCAACTTCATCGGCACCGCCATGGCCACGCTCATCCGGAAAGAAGGGACCAGCATCTTCGTCAGGGACCTCGACGCCATAAACGGAACGCCGGTCATAGACATCAAGCCGGTCATGAAGGAATTTCTGCCCCGTGGGCCGGTGGCGCAGCCGACCTGGGCCGATGAGCTGACGGAAAACTACTGGAAGGAGCCGCGGACCCGGCAAACGGTTCCCATCATCCTGGACGATCTCATTGACGCCATTGATGACCATTGCGACTTCGCCCATTACTACCTGGACCGTGAAACCGGGGAGATCATCTTCCAGTCGGAGCGCGAATCCGAGGATGAATTTGGAGATGTTGAAGTTGCCCCGGATTTTTGTCGGGAAGAATACTGCGGGGACCGCTTCATACCCATCGAGCCGATGGAATCGCGGCGCGGCCATGAAATCATGGAGGACTTTATCGCCAAGCTGCCTGAAGGCCGGGCTGCAGCGGACCTCTCCCGGTCCATAGCCTTGCGGAAGCCCTTCAGGCGCTTTAAAGACGCCCTCCACAATTATCCGGACGTGGAAAAGCAATGGTACGCATGTAACCGCGAAAAGATACGGTCTATCGCCGAGGAATGGCTCAGTTATTACTCCATAAATTATGAATTCATCTCATACAAAGACCTGATGAAACGACATGAACGATCAGATATGTAAGGCCTTCATCACCGGTGCCGAGCGGGTGGCAGCCTGGGCTGACCTTCTGGACAGCATCAATGTCTTCCCCATCGCGGACGGCGATACCGGCAGAAACCTGAAAATCAGCCTGGCGCCCCTTCGCGACCTCGGCGCAGACCGCGATGCGGCGGTTCACCGGCTTCTCCTGAACGCCAGGGGAAATTCCGGCAACATCGCAGTCCGGTTCTTCTCCGGCTTCCTCACCGCCGATTCAATCGAGGGAATTCCAGCGGCGGCGCGCCTGGGCAGGGACCGGGCCTGGAAGGCTGTCCATGATCCGAAGCCGGGGACCATGCTCACGGTCTTTGACGCCCTTGACGAGGCCCTCGGCCAAAGGACGGCGGACACCCCCCATCAATTCACCCCGGTCATTGACACGCTGGAGAAGGCGGTGCGCTCAACGCCGGAGCTCCTTCCAAAGCTAAGGGATGCTGGGGTAGTCGATTCCGGAGCCCTGGGCATGTTTATCTACCTTGAAGGCTTTTTCAATACCCTGGCAGGCAATACCGATGAATTCCGGCCCATCATGTCCCTCTTCGGCGACCAGCTGCGCATCGATTCCTCCTTTTCCATCCAGGAGGAGGACGGATTCTGCGTCGATATAACCCTGGATGCCGTTGGTGGAGACGACACGGTGAGCCGTCTCTCCGACCTGGGTGAAAGCGTCGTGGTCATTCCCGGCGATAGGTTCGTCAAGGTCCACCTCCATACCGCCGACAGAACCGGCGTCAAGAAGGAGCTGGAATCATTGGGGGGCATCATCCGGTGGACCGACGAGGACCTGGGAGCGCAGGTCCGGGAATTCGGCGCCCGGGAGCGCCGACGGGCCGTTCATATCATGTCAGACGCGGCGGGATCCGTGACCCGGGATGACGCGCAGCGCCTCGGCATGACCCTCCTCGACAGCTACGTCACCGTTGAAGACATGGCGGCTCCGGAGACCTGCGTGAATCCCGCCGACGTGTACGACGCCATGCGCCGCGGCGCCCGGGCCTCCACGTCCCAGGCCTCCGAATTCGAGCGCCACGAGCTATACCGGAGCGTGACGGACCGGCACGACCGCGTCCTCTATCTCTGCGTGGGCTCCGCCTTCACCGGCAACTACAGCGTGGCCATGGAATGGAAAAAGAACCATGACCGGGAAAACCGGCTCACCGTCATTGACACCGGCGCCGCCTCAGGAAGGCTCGGCGCCATAGCCCTTACCTCGGCCTTTTTTTCGGAAAAAGCCGACAACGCCGAGGCAGTCATTGCCTACGCCGCTGACGCCGTCATCCGATGCCAGGAATATCTGTTCATCGATACCCTCAGGTATCTCGCCGCCGGCGGCAGGATATCCAGAACCAAGGCCTTCTTCGGCAACATGCTGAACATGAAGCCGGTGGTTACCCCCACTGCGGAAGGAGTCATCACCGTGGGCAAGCTCAGGAACCTTGAGGAGCAGATCGGTTTTGCCGTGAGGAGGCTCGAAGAGAGCGTCCGTCCCGGCTCCCGGCCCTTCATGCTGATCCAGTACACGGACAACCGCTCCCTGGTCGAAGATACTATCATGCCGGAGATACGGAGCCGCCATCCCGGCGCCGAGATCAAGCTCCAACCCCTTTCCCTAACTACCGGCGTTCACGCCGGACCGGGGACATGGTCACTGGCTTTTTTACCGGAGAAACAATAATGTACAAAGGCAGATTCGCCGTCATCATCCCGGTTTACAACCATGAACAGCGCGTGGCTGACGTGGTGCGGGGCGCCCTGAAGCTGGGCTTCCCGGTCTTCGTCGTCGACGACGGCTCCACCGACGGGACCCATGACGCCATAAAAGAGATGGCGGGCGTCACCATCATCCGCCACGAGAAGAACAGGGGGAAGGGTGCGGCACTGAAGAGCGCCTTTGAAGCCGCGGCCGCCTCGGCCGACTGGGCCATCACCATCGACGCCGACGGCCAGCATGACCCGGAGAACGCCCGCACCCTGATCAGGGCCATACCGGAGGACGCGCTGGCAAAGGCCGTCAGGCCCATCATCATCGGCATGCGGGAGAACATGGTGGGGGACGACGTGCCCTGGACCAGCCGATTCGGCAGGGAGTTCTCCAACTTCTGGGTATGGACCTCCGGCGGCCCCCGCCTCAGGGACACCCAGAGCGGCTTCAGGATCTATCCCCTGCCCCAGAGTGCCAGGACGAAGGTGCGGGCGAACCGGTTCCAGTTCGAAGTGGAGATACTGGCCAAGGCCGGGTGGAACGGGTTCCCCGTGATCGAGGCGCCGGTCACCGTGAGCTACACGCCGGGAACACCCCGCATATCCCACTTCAGGCCCTTCGTGGATTTCTGGAGAAATTCCGGGACTTTTTGCCGCATGATTTTTCAGCGTATCCTGATACCGCGTTTCATCAGGAGAAAGATGTCGTATAGGAATTGAGTCCCTCCCCCTTGATGGGGAGGATAGGAGGGGGTGAAAATTTCATCATTGATGCCAGGCTGCCAATCACCCTCCCCTAACCCCTCCCATCAAGGGAGGGGGATTCGGTCGACCCAAACCATGATTAAACTTTTCTATAAATTCATAACTTTTTTTTCAAAGGCCCTCGGCCCCTGGTTCTTCAGGGTCTTTTCCCGTTTTGTGTCCACCGGCTACTTCATTCTATTCCCGAAGCGGGTCGCCATCGGCGTGCGCTTCTACGGCGCCCTCTTTCCCGACCGGGGCCGACTCCATCATCTCTGGTGCACCTGGCGGCAGTTCCACAGCTTCACTGACGTGTTCCTCGACCGGTTCCTGCTCCAGCGTGCCGGCGAGCTATCCTATACCTCCGAGGGATGGGAGATCATCGAAGAGGCCGCGAAGGACAGGACCGGCGGCATCATCGTCATGTCCCACATGGGTAACTGGGACGTGGCCGCGCACCTTTTGCGCCGGCGGGGGCTCCGCCTGCTCCTCTACATGGGGTCCCGGGAGAAGGAGCAGCTGGAAAAAATGCAGAAGGAAAGCCTGGCCGAACAGGGCCTGAAGATAGTCGCTGTCGAGCAGGACGGGGGATCGCCCTTCGACATCCTTGAGGGCCTGAATTTCCTCAAGGAGGGGGGCCTCGTCTCCCTCACGGGGGACCGCGTCTGGTCCGAAGCGCAGCGTACCGTGGCGGTGACATTCCTGGGCCATACCGTGCGCCTTCCCGAGGCGCCCCACAGCATCGCCCTTCTCTCGGGCGTGCCCCTCTACATCTTTTTCGCCTTCCGTACCGGCAGCGGGAAGTACCACATGTCCCTGTCCGGCCCGATCCGGGTGACCGCCTCCTCCCGGGCGGACCGGCCCCGGGCAATCCGGGAATCGGCCCAGCGCTACGCCGACATCCTCGCTGCCAAGGCCGCTGAATATCCGCGGCAATGGTACCACTTTGAGGAATTTCTCGGCAGGAAGAACGGCTGAAACCGCCCCATCAAGCCAAAAGCGAGCGACATTTACCCTGGAGCACCGATTAATAGTTTGACGTGATGAAATTATGCAATAGTATGAGTCAATTATTGAATTGGATAGTACCGCCTGAAGCATTCTTTATAAAACGGGAAGGATATGAACGTTATTGACAGACTTCTCCGGCATTACGAAAAATCCGGTTTTGTCGTTAAATACAAGGCTCGTTTTCTTCTTTACCTCACCGGCGTCATTCTCCTGTTCATACCGATCATGATTTTTTATTCCGTATATATCCAGCTCCACGATCCTGACCTCAATTATTCCATCAACTGGCCCGTGATTTCCATGGAAATCATCGGTTATGCCATCATAGTCGGGATAACGATTTTTCTCTTACGAGGATACTTTTTCATATCCGCCCATCTCATGATTTCCGTTATCCTTATTACCGTATGGGCGGTGATGTTCAGGGACCATTCAAATGTTATCTCGCGGCTCGACACGATTGTTATCGTGATCGGCATCCTCATGGCCATGCCCATTTTCATCACCCGGAAAAAGTTCCTGGTCTTTGTCTATGGAGGCGTCAATATTTTCGTTCTTTTCATTTTTATGCTCCATACACGCGAGCACTTTCATCTGCCCGGAGGCTCGTTCCCCGATTTTCTTGCCGACACAACGATCTCGCTCCTGTTCATCGCCATCACGTCATACAATATCCTTTCCATAAACAACAGGGCCCTGGATCAATACGAAATCAGCAACACGGCCCTGCAAAAATCGAATGAGGAGCTCCAGGCCACGACGGAGGAGCTTATCGCCGCCAACGAGGAATACGAGGCGCAGAACGAGGAGCTGATCCGCTCCGAGGAGGCCCTGCGCTTATCCGAAGCGGAGCTCCTCTCCATATTCAACGGCACCCATGATGGAATGATCATCTTCGATGTCGAAGGCGGAATACTCGATGTCAACGACCGTATGCTGGAGATGTACGGCGTGGACCGCGACCGGGCCCTCCAGCTAAACATCCGGGACCTGTCGGCCCCGATTCCGGATAGCAGTGTCATCGACGAAAGTGTGCGAAAAATCGCCGGTAGCGAAAAAACCCTGTACGAGTGGAAAGCCCGGCGCCTCAGTGACAACTCCGTCTTTGATGTGGAGGTCGGCGTAAGACACCTGAGGCGCCGCGGCGCGGATGTCATCCTGGCGGCGGTACGCGATATTTCAGACAGGAAGAAGACGGAGACAGCCCTCAGGGAATCCCTGGAAGAGAAGACCGTTCTCATAAAGGAAATCCATCACCGGGTCAAGAACAACATGCAGGTCATTTCGAGCCTTCTGAACATGCAGGCGGACTCAGTTGACGAGCCCCGGGCGAACCAGGCCCTCAGGGACGCCATCGGCCGGATCCATTCCATGGCCGGCATCCATGAAAAAATCTACAGCACCGAAAGCTTTTCCCGCGTTGACATGGCGGCCTATGTCAACGAGCTGTCAAAGGACCTCCTCAACCTTCATTCAGGAAGGAAGGGTACAATTACCATCCAGCCTCGATTGAAGCCGGTTTTTCTGGGGATGGACAAAGCGATACCCTTCGGTCTTCTGATCAACGAGATACTCACCAATTCCATCAAGCACGGATCCAGCGAATCCGGGCCGTGCGCCATTGATCTCACAATGGATGAGTCAGAGGGCTGGATAACCATGATTATCGCGGACAACGGCCCCGGGATGGAACCCGAGATCTTCAGTTCCGAGCAGAAGACCTCCATGGGAATGCAGATCATCGAAGCCCTGGCCAGGCAGATCAACGCGACACTCTCTCTCGACGTGGACAGGGGAACCCGTTTCACCATACGGGTGCGGTCGGATTCATGACGGCCCGGGGAGCGGCATGACTGCGCCTGCCGCCCCGCTTTGCCGGCCTTATTGCTTGGGAACCACGAGGATGGGAATATTAATCGAATCGACGATATTGACGTCGGGACTGTCGAACAGGAAGCTGTAAATCTTGCTCCGGTGCTTGTGCCCGACGATAATGAGATCGATCTTCTCTTTTTTACAATACGCCTCTATCTCCCTGGCAACGCTTCCCTTGGAAACGGCATAGACCACCTGGAGTTTTTCCAGAAGCTCGGGCGGAACGACCTCTTTAACCTTAAGGGCAACAACGTCCTCACTGTCGGTGGGATGGCGATATCCGGCCTGCTCGTCATTGATGTAAATAAAGTGAAGCCGCCCTGACAATTCAATGGCTAGCTCAACGACCTTCTTAACGAAGGACAGATTCTTCGAATCAAGATTTATGGGGAAAACAATATTTTTAAATGTCAACATGGCTCAACCTCTCTTGTATAATATTTTCGGATCAGACAGATACGCGGACGGCATGAGGCCTGCGCCGTCCGACGCCCGTTTTATCTGAAGAAAACCAGAGTGACAATGATGAAACAAACGACCAGTATCGGGATCGAATACTTGAACATGTATCCGAAAAAGCTCGGCATCTTGACTCCCGATTCCTCGGCAATGGACTTCACCATGAAATTAGGCGCGTTGCCGATGTAGGTATTGGCCCCCATGAACACGGCTCCTGCCGAAATGGCGGCAAGGTAATCGACCTTCTCCACGATGAGCTTCGACACCGCCTCGGCCTCGGTCATGCCCGGATAGAACTTGCCCAGGGCGCTGTTAAAGAACGTGAGGTACGTCGGCGCGTTGTCCAGGAAGCTGGAGAGGATGCCCGTGGCCCAGTAGTAATGGGCCGGCTTTTCCGTCGATTTGATCAGGACCGCCAGGGCCCCGTTTTCGCCCGCCTTGAGTATGGCCAGGGCCGGGATGATGGTCATGAATATCCCGGCGAAGAGGTAGGCCACCTCCTTGATGGGGGCCCAGCTGAAGTCATTGCCCTTGCGGACGGCGTCGCTGGTCGTCTTGAGTGAGAGAATGCCCATGAGGATCAGGATGGCGTCCTTGATGAAATTCTCGATGGACTGATGTATGCCGAATATGTTCACCTCGCCTATTTTCACGAGGCCGCTCAGGAGCACGCCCCCGATGACGCCGCCCAGGAAGAGGAAGTTATGGCCTCCCTCGATCTTGAGGGGCTCCTTTTCGCCCGTGGTCATGAGGGACTTGTCCTCTTTTTTATAATAGAACGAGTCAATGAGGAAATAGATCACCAGCAGTATGGCCGACACGAAGAGCATATGGGGCAGAATGTGCAGGGTCCAGAAAAAGGGAACGCCGTGAAGGAACCCGAGGAACAGGGGAGGATCGCCCAGGGGAGTGAGGGAACCCCCGATGTTGCTCACCAGGAATATAAAAAAGATGATCGTGTGGACCTTGTGGGTGCGCCATTCGTTGGACCGGAGGATGGGCCGGATGAGGAGCATCGATGCCCCGGTGGTCCCGATCCAGGAAGCGAGGATCGTGCCGATGATCAGTATGACGGTATTGACCAGGGGACTCCCCTTCAGGGTGCCCTTGACATATATCCCCCCGGCCACGGTGAAGAGGGACCAGAGGAGAATGATAAACGGAATATAGTCGATGATATAGATGTGCGCTATCTCATAGATTGCGACTCCCTTGTACATGACAATAAAGGGTATGGCCATGACCAGGGCCCAGAAAGCGGACACCTTGGGATAGTGATGGTGCCAGAAATGAGGCGCCAGCAGGGGAAAAAGCGCAATCGAAAGAAGAATTCCGGCGAAGGGAATGATCCACCATAGGGAAAGAGCCGTCCCCAGGTTATCCGATGAATGAAGAGACCCTTCCCGGGGAGATTCAGGCTTCGGTGAATCCTTTTCAGATGACACGTTTTCAGTCGCCGTTATCTGTTTATTCACCCCTCCTTCAGCGGAAAGGGATACCGGAAGAGCAATATAAACAGTAATTATACCAATAATAATGATGAGCAATCGTTTCATTTTACGCTCTCCTCGCAGGATTAATACATATTGACCCCATATTGAACGTGAATGTTTTCATTGTATCGGCACTGAGTATAACACAAATTGATACCTGTCCAGACTGGATATCATATATTCTTTGAAACCCCACTTGTCAAATTAATAAAAATTTTCCTATCTTTTAGTGATATGTCCGGCAGGTAAAATTAGTTGACAATACAGGCTCATCTTCACTTATGGAGATGAAAAGCTCTATAAGTATGCGCAAAAAAGAGGGCTTTTCGAACAACACTGATCCTCGTTTATTAAACAAGGATCGCATATAAAACAATAAAGGTAACAAACCATAGAGGATGTGTTTACTCGCATCCTGACATTAAACTTCCTTACGCAATAAGCTTATTATTATTTAAGGAAGAATAATTAGAGTTTCGGTACCTGTAAAGGATACCTTTATATATACCACATAATTCTTCACGGAGGTTACACTTTGAAAGTTTTTAAACGAATACTGCTTTCATCTGCTTTCTTGTTCTCGGCAGTCAACGTATTCGCCAGCGAAGCGGATCTTGCGATTCCCGATCTTCATGCTGGCAGCTATACGCTCTTCGGCGGAACAATCACGGCGTGGCAGTTGCTTTTCTACGGTGCGCTCGTTATATGCGGCACCCTTGGCATCAGCTTGTTTCAGTTTTTCATGATTAAAAAAGAAAAAGCCCATGAGTCAATGCTCAAGGTAGCGGAAATTATTTTTCAGACATGCCGCACCTATTTGCTGCAGCAAGGTAAGTTTTTATTAATGCTGTTTGCATTCATCGCCGCGGCAATGGCTTTTTACTTCCTGGTGATGAAAGGCGAAGGGGTTCCGGTTCTTGCACAGATCCTGCTCTTCTCGATCGTCGGCATGGTCGGTTCCTACTCGGTCGCATGGTACGGCATCCGGGTCAATACCCTTGCCAACGCCCGCACGGCCTTCGCGTCCCTTGAAGGAAAACCCTGGAACGTGGTTAACATCCCGCTCCGCGCCGGCATGAGCGTCGGTCTTTTCCTGATCTCCCTCGAGCTGGTCATGATGGTTATCATCCTCCTCTTCGTTCCCCGCAATATCGTTGGATACTGCTTCCTCGGCTTCGCCATCGGCGAGTCCCTGGGCGCGTCCGCCCTTCGTATCGCCGGGGGTATTTTCACGAAGATAGCCGACATCGGCTCTGACCTGATGAAAATCGTCTTTAAAGTAAAAGAAGACGATCCCCGGAACCCGGGCGTTATCGCCGACTGTACCGGTGACAACGCCGGCGACAGCGTCGGCCCCACGGCTGACGGTTTCGAAACGTACGGCGTAACCGGCGTTGCCCTGATCTCCTTCATCACGCTGGCCATCACCGTTCCCGACATCATGGGCCGCATCGACATAGCAAAAATTCTTGCCGCCGCCGGCGTTGCCGAGGTAGCAAAGGAATCCATCGATAAAATCGCCGCCCTCTTCCAGGCCGAGCTCCAGTCGAAGCTCATCGTCTGGATCTTCGCCATGCGGTTCCTCATGGACTTCCTGTCAGGTTGCTCTTATTTCGTGAACCAGGTGATCTCCACGGTCAAATACAAAGGGAAAACAGAGTTCGATTTCGAAGAGCCCCTCATGAGGCTCATCTGGATCGCCGCTGTCCTCTGCATCAGCGTATCCTTCGGTATGAGCTACCTGCTGCTGGGAAACCTTGAACTGACCATGACGGCCGACCAACTGAAGAATGTCGGCGTTGAAGGCGTCACCGCGACAGTTGCCTTTGCTTCGTATGCCGGTATATGGTGGAAACTGGCCATGATCATCAGCTGCGGAACCCTCGCCGCTGTGCTCATCCCCGAATTCACCAAGATTTTCACCAGCTCCAAGTCGAAGCACGTTAACGAGATCGTTACCGCTACCCGCGAGGGCGGCTCGTCCCTGACGATCCTCTCCGGTATCGTTGCCGGTAACTTCAGCGCCTTCTGGATGGGCATTCTGATCGCCGGCCTCATGACCGGCGCCTATGTCACCAGCCTCTATGGACTGGCCGATGTCATGGGACCCTACGCGTCGATCTTCGCCTTCGGTATGGTCGCCTTCGGCTTCCTCTGCATGGGCCCGGTCACCATAGCTGTTGATAGCTACGGTCCCGTTACCGACAACGCGCAGTCGATCTTCGAGCTGTCACAGATCGAAGCCATTCCCAATATCAAAGCGGAAATCAAAAAGGATTTCGGTTTTGACCCCAATTTCGAGCTGGGCAAGCACTTCCTCGAGGCCAATGACGGCGCGGGCAACACCTTTAAAGCTACCGCCAAACCGGTTCTTATCGGTACCGCGGTTGTCGGGGCAACGACCATGATCTTCGCGATCATCCTGCTCCTCAAGAAGGTCGGATTCCTGAAGCTTTCCCTCACCGACGCACCGGTCTTACTCGGATTCATCTGCGGCGGCGCGGTCATCTTCTGGTTCGCCGGCGCTTCCATGCAGGCGGTCACCACCGGCGCGTACCGGGCGGTCGAGTTCATCAAGAAGAACCTGAACCTGGACAAGGCTGAAGCCGACCTTGAAGACTCCAAAACGGTCGTCAGGATCTGCACCCAGTACGCCCAGAAAGGCATGTGGAACATCTTCATAGCCCTGATGACCCTGACCCTGGCCTTCGCCTTCGTGGATCCGAACTTCTTCGTCGCCTATCTCGTATCCATCGCCGTATTCGGCCTCTTTGAAGCCATCTACATGGCCAATGCCGGCGGCTCCTGGGACAACGCGAAGAAAGTCGTTGAAGTCGACCTGAAGGAAAAAGGCTCCGAGCTTCACGCCGCTTCAGTCGTTGGCGACACGGTCGGTGACCCCTTCAAGGATACCTCTTCCGTATCCATGAACCCGATCATCAAGTTCTCCACCCTGTTCGGCCTTCTGGCCACCGAAATCGCCATCGAAATGAAGCTGCACGCCATCAAGGCTGCAACGACGGACTGGACAATTTTCATAGCCATTCCGTTCTTCATCATCGGCCTGATCTTCGTATGGCGGTCCTTCTACGCCATGAGGATTCCTCCCAAAGTATAACGGGTATTGAATCCTTATCGCTTAATCGCATGACCGGGGGCGTCTCATAGAGACGCCCCCTTTTTATTCCCCGCCGATGCGACACCTCTGCCGGGCGTCCGCAACTGACAATTTACTTAACCGCTCATTTTTTTATTGAATTGTCCCATCCGCCCTATATTCATGTCCTTCAAGGATACCGGGACGAAACATCATGAAAAAATTCAAAGTAGATGCCGACAAGATCATCGACGCAACGGCAAAAAAAATGGAGGATGGCGCGGTAAGGATATCCAATATTTTAAGGAAGGCCAGGAACATACTTCTCCTTCTTTTCGCCGCCATTGCAGGCATCTATCTTATCAAAAATGAAAACACCAGGATATGGGGGATCGTCGTCTTCCTCCTCGCCTTTGCGTGGCTCTATTCCTATGTGGTGAAACGCCGCGGCACCAGGAAAAAATAGTTATACCGTGACACAGGGCCCTCTCATCATACGGCTTGATACCGTGGATTCAACCAACACCTATATCAGGAGCCATCCTGATTTGTGGGACCGTCAGTTCTGCGCCGTAGTGGCCCGGGAACAGACCGATGGAAGGGGGCGGTTTTACCGGACATGGCTCTCCGTGCCCGGCCTTGACCTCACCTTTTCCATGGTATTCACGCCGCCAGGCGGTATGTCCGACTGTTCCTGCGTCACCCTTCTGGCGGGACTGGCTGTCCGCCGTGCCCTGGCGCCGTACTGCGGCACGGAGCTAAACCTCAAGTGGCCCAACGATATCCGCCTCGGCGAGAAAAAGATCGGGGGGATCCTCTGCGAGATGGTTCCCGGTTCGGGAAAATCGACGGTCATCATCGGCATCGGCATCAATGTGAACCGCACCAATTTCCCGGAAGAGATCAGGACCACGGCCGGGTCACTGAAAACAGCAACAGGCGCTGATTATCCGCTGGAGGAACTGTTCAGCGCCATCCATCACCGTTGCATGGAACTCTTATCTGATTTCAAAGTTCCCCTCGATGAAAGCATGATCGAGGAATGGGTGGAGGCCTCCCATTCCATTGGCGCCCCGGTCAGGTTTGCCATTAATAACAGCCTCGAACATGGCATTTTATCCGGAATAAACAGTGATTGTTCCCTCAGGATCAAAAGCGACCGTGGCGAATCCATAAGCGGTTATCGCGGCGAAGTTCTCTTTCCCGATGATATCTAAGCATCCTAATCCCGGGCTCATTGTCCAAATCCGGACCAAAATTGCTTTACAAATACACGATAGAGTACTAAGTATAAAACAACAGCAAAAAAACCATCCATGGATACCACCTCGATAAAAAACAGCATCGATGAAGCCTTGACAATGCTTCACGATATCAATCCCAATATCTCCGGAAACAGAAAATCGGATTTCCCTTCCTCCCTGGGTCCGAGAAATCACCGCCTGCAGAAAGTCCTGGTCGCGAACCGTGCCGAGATCGCCAAGCGCTTTTTCCTGGCCCTCCATGAGGAGGGAATCCCGTCGGTCTCCATCGTAACCGATCCGGACCGCGGCCAGTCATGGTACGAGTTCGCCGATGAAGTGATCTTCATCGGCGATCCGGACAACTATGGATCAATTCCGGTCGTCATTGCGGCGGCGCTCCTTGTCAAGGCGAACGCCATCTACTCCGGCTACGGGTTCCTCTCGGAAAACATGTCCTTTGTGCGCACCGTGGAATCGGCGGCATCGCTCTACGGCCGTGAAATCATCTTCATGGGCCCCTGCTACGACACCATGCGCTCCGTGGGTGAAAAGATGAACGCGCGCCGCCTCGCGCGGCAGAACGACATTCCCCTTTTTGAAAGTTCCGGTACTATTGATGGCGATGATATAAAAACCGCCCGACAAGAGGCGTCCCGCATCGGATACCCGGTCATGGTGAAACCCTGCTCCGGGGGCGGAGGCAAGGGCGTGTACCCCGCTTCTAACGAGGCGGAACTGGCGGCGGCCGTCTCATCGGCCTCCCGTATAGGCCGAAGCCTTTACCATGACGATACGTTCTATCTGGAGAGGTTCATTAAAAAACCGGTCCATATCGAGGTCCAGATATTCAATGGATGGGCCATCGGCATACGGAAATGCGCCGTGCAGCGGCGCAACCAGAAGATCATCGAGGAGAGCGGCCATGCCTTCCTGAGCGACCATGTGGCACTCTCCCTCCTGGCCGCGGCGGAAAAAATCGCCGACATGTCGGGATACAGCAAAGGAGGGGGCGCCGGCACGGTCGAGTTCCTCATTGACACCGAGACCGGCAGGTTCGGCTTCATGGAGGTAAATACGCGCCTCCAGGTCGAGTACGCCGTCACTGACCAGTCCCTGGGAATAGATATCGCCAAGTGGCAGATTCTCATCTTTGACGGAAGGGAGAACGAGATTATCGGCATCGACAGGCTGAAAAACCGGGTTTCCGAGAACGATCATTCCATCGAATGCAGGATATACGCGGAAGAGCCGGAAAACGATTACCTTCCTTCACCGGGGACCATTATCGAGATGGACCTCCCGACCTTCAACGGCATCAGGTGCGATTTCGGCTTCATGGAGGGGGACACGATCCTCCCCATGTACGACCCTATGATCGGAAAGCTGATCGCCCACGGATCGACCCGGAAAGAAGCCATCATCCGCCTTGAGAGGGCCCTCCAGGAATTGTACGTCAACGGCGTCAAGACCAACATCCCCCAGCTGCTCAGGATCGTCAGGCACCCGGTATTCATTCATGGCGATTACACCAACAATCTCCTGAAAGACAACAAAGAGCTCAATTCCCTTGAGCCGTCCGACGGCCCCCGGGACCCCGGGGACCGTCGTTTCCTGAAGCATATCATATTCGGCGCTTTCACCGAGCACCTCATGATGCTTCAGAACGCGGTTAAGGAATTCATCATAATCGTCACGGTGGGAAATATAACCGAGGCGCCGACGGCCACGGATACGCCGAGCCGATACACCATTGAATACGGCTGGCGGCGCTACCTGCTGGAATTCATACAGACCGGCATCGATTCCTTTTACGCCTTCGTGAACGGGACCTACAACGGCGAGATCATCCTGTCCGCAATGAATGACCGCTGCGATGACGTGCTCATCATATTCGGAGCGAGTTCGTACCGCGTCAGGGTAAACCGCCACGGCGGTTATATCGACATCCGCATGAAGGACGAATCCAACAAGATCAACTACTACCGGGTGAGGATCATCCCGGAGGGATATTCCGAGGACGATCGAGTTCAGAGGATCAGATCCCCCTTTCAGGGCTCTTTTGTCTCCTTCTGCCGTGACATACAACCGGGAGACAGGGTGGAAGCGGGAGAACCCCTGCTGATACTGTCCTCCATGAAGATGGAGACCGTCATCGCCTCCCCGGAAGGCGGCCGCATCGTCTATCTCATCGAGGACGGCGATATGGCCAGGCTCCAGATAGCGCGCACCTCCGGGGGCCGCATAATCGGGCGGAGTATACAGGAAGGGGAGCTCCTGGCGGCGGTTGAAAAAGAATATGAAGCAGCTGAAGCTGAAGCCGGGTCGGAACCTGATAGCGCCGCAATCGTCACGCTCCCCTCGCCGGCATCACTCATCGAAGGCCTCGGCCGCGTCGCCCGCACGGCTTCCGGAAGCGGCGTAACCGGCCGGCTGTTCACGACCGCCATCGATCTTGTGTATGCCGCGGCCAAGGGGTACGTCTATCAGCCCGCCCTGGTCGATTCCCTCGAGGAGATGATAAAGAAGGTCCCTGACGACTGGGACAGCGCCAAGATCACCGGCGAAACCATCGACACGATGAACGATATAATCATCCATTACGCGAACATAAAAAAACTCTTTTCTCCGGTCGTATCCGATGACGGTCTCTCGTTCCAGGAAGAGCTGGGCCTCTATATCGCCGGCCGCCATGACGGCCTCTCCGATGCGTCCCGTCCCTTCGAGCGGCTCCTGAAGAGCCTCCTTGATTCATACGGCATCTCCCGCTGGGACGGAAAATCCGAGATGAGCCGGATGGCGCACCAGTACGTGTTCCTCCTGTTCAAGAGGGCCTACCAGTTCTGTCTCGACCGGACCGATACGATAAAGACAATCGTTCATGTCATGACCGGCGTCCGCCATCCGAAAAAGAACATGTTCGACACCCTGGCACGGCTGATGGAGCAGGAGCAGGCCGAGCGGGACGACTCCCTTTTGAAATTCATAAAAAAGATCCTTTCATCACAGTTCCCCGGCGGCGGCATCTCTTCCCGTCCCATGGACCTTTCGTTATTGGCCGACCGCGAGCTCCTGGAGGGCCATCTTCGAAATCGATTCAGGGAGGACTCGATCCGTCTATGCGCAGAGTCTCTGGCGGCGCCGAAGACAGAGAACGGCGCCATGCCGGCAGGGGCCGGCCCGGAAATCGCGGCACGGATATCGAAGCTTCAAAAAAACTTCGGGATCAGGGGACTCCGGTCTCCGCTGGCCTCCGTGACGGTGGTGCTGCTGGAGCCCCCCGACACTCAAGCCGCCCCCTCCTACATGGCCTTCGCAACGGCCCTTAACGGCAATGGCCCTGGCCTTGAAGCCTCCATTAAAACGGCCTTTACCGAGGCATCGGAGGTGATCAGGCTCTACCAGAGTGTAGAGCAGTGCGGCGGCGCGTGGATCGAGATCATTGTTCGGGACGCCACACTTACATGGAACAGCGACGATTCGGAACGAGCCCTGCCCTTCAAGGATCTGAAACGCATATGCTCGGCGTGCATTAATGGTATCCACGACATCGACAATTTACGGTGCATTGTGACCGTCGACATGAAAATGACCTGTTCGCGGGAGATCCGAAATAGAAGCATACTGGCCTATCGCGCCAACGATGGCACCGTCATTGATCTCCTTCTGCCCATGGACCGGAACAACCCCTACCACGACAGGGAACGGCTTAACACCCCTGACCAGAGGCTTCTGGATATCGGTAAATGGCCCCTTGAGGTCTGGGCTGAAGAATGTTTCGACCCGGGAACGGCCAGGGAAATACGGATCCCCTCCATCGATGACATGAGCGAAGCGAATCCCTCGGAGCTCCAGATCATCAGCCGCCCCGTCGGCGCTAAAATCTATTTCGGCGCCATCGGCGGATCGCCGGCCTGCTTTTACATGAAGGACTCCCGCGTCAGCGGCGGCTCCACGGGAAGCCGCGAGGGGCTCAAATACATCGCCGCCGCGTACCTGTCATACCTCAACGACTGGCCATTGTACGTGTGGAACGACAGCGCCGGCGCCAATATCATGGAAGGGGTCATTTCATTGAACCGCGGCGCCGAGGGCTTCATGATGAACACGCTCCTCACCGAGCGGAGCGGAGCCGCCGTGTTCAGGAGCTACGTGGAGCACACGGCCGACCCGGAGCTGAAAAAACTCTTCCGGGAGCTTAACGAGCAGTTCAGCCTTTCGGCGGATGCCCTTGACCGGCGCCACCGCTCGTTCCAGCTCACGGCCGTGGGAATCGGCTCCTCCGCCGGCCTAGACGTGTACGGATCGAGCCAGGCCTCAATCCAGATACTCCTCGATTCCGAGGAATCATACCGCGTCCTCACCGGGTCCAAGGTGGTCCACACGGTCATAGGGGAAGACATAACCAACTATGACATCGGCGGCGCCAAGATACTGGGCACCTGGACGGGGATCGTGGACATCGTGGCCTGCGACAAGCTCCACCTGACCTGCTGCATCGCCATGGTCCAGGATGTATTCTGCTCACGCACGGGGCTGCCGGCCATTGCCCGGAGGAGCGTTCCGCCGCCCGAACCGGGCACGGCGCCGCGGCATATCGTTTTCACCGAAGCCGACCTGAGAGGCAACGTCGACGGCGGCGTTTTCTGGCCATTCAAGGAAAACTACTACGCGGCCGAGGCTCTCATCGGCGGCTTCGCGACGATCGGTGGAAGGCGCGTCCTCATCATGGGACCGCGCACCCATTCCGGTCTCCGGTCCCTGGCCAGCATCATAAAGGCGCGGGAGCTCCTGAAAACAGCCTACCGGACAGGGTCCCACCAGATACTGATCCTGGGACGGAAGTGGCACCAGACCCCCGACATCCACGAGAATATCCAGATGCGTCCACGCATGGACTTCATGAACACCCTGCAGAAAAAATCGGGATTGAAGATCAATATCGTCACCCACCCGGAGGGGCTCAAGTGCTTCGACATCAATAACGCGGCCGACGCCGTCATATACGTCAGGCATCCGGAGGCGTCCCTGTCGGATTCCATCTTTGCGGAAAAGAACGCGGCCTTCCTGGCGGACTCCCTGGCCGGGGCCTTTGACCTGGCATGCCGCCTCATCGCCATGATAGATCCCCTTGACGGTCCGGCCGCCTTCAGCGTCCCGGCCACGGCGCCCTCCATACCCGGGAACGCGGCCGAGCCCTATGACATCATCGGGTCGGTCATCGACCATGCCTTTGACGCCGGCACTTTTGTCGAATTCTACCGCGCCATGAACAACCCCGTCACCGGGCCGAACCTGATCACGGGACTGGCCGGGCTGGAAGGCCGCACCGTCGGCATCATCGCCGACCAGCCCCTCAGCAAGGGCGGCGGCGCTGACGCTTTCGGCACGGAAAAATTCCGCGTCTTCACGGAGTTTTTGAACTTCCACCGGATACCGCTGGTCATGCTCTCCAATTCGTCGGGTTTCGTTCCGGGGTCCCAGCAGGAGCGCCACCGCATCCAGGCCATCGGCGCGGAGTCCCTCGACACGAACATCCTGGGGACCATCCCGGTGGTGAGCGTGGTCCTTAACCAGAATTACGGCGGCCGCCTAATCCACGCCTTCAACAAGTTCCTGAGGCCCGGCATCGTGTACATCGCCCTGGACAGGGCCATCATGGCGGTCATCGGGGTCGACGCGGCCTTTGACCTCTTATTCGGAAAGAAGTTCAACCGTTTGATGGACAGGGGGGAAACGGAGCGTGCCGAAGAGCTGCGGAACAGCTTCATCGGCAGCTACCTGGACAAGGCCCGCGCCTCCCAGGACGGCATTGAGTCGAGCCTGGTGGACTGGACCATCCCCGCGGTGAAGGATTTGCGACAGAACCTGGTCAAGGGCCTTGACCTGGCGCGCCGCAGATGCGCCGAAGCCTTCGGGGAGGCGTAACACTGACGTAAGAAGCCCCCGCCACCCTGATAGTCATTACCCACATCTTGCTTCCCGGCCCCTCCCCCCCTGAAGGCGGATTAGAAAGAGTGTTATCGGCCTGGTATGGCCCGGAAATCTGCGTATAAAAATGCGTAGAAGAAACACTGGCATGGAAGTGCCGAAAAAATCATTCGTCAATCATTTCCATAATCCTGTTTTGGAAATCGTTTAAAGTGATTTTAATTTGTTCCCCCTTCCAGTCGAGTATTATGGAGATTAACGAACTCCCCTCATAAAACGAAACCATGGCGTTACTGATGCCTTCCGCCTTCTCATCGGATACGCCGGTTTTAATAATAATACCTTTTACATGAGAAATCCACTGCTCGTATAGATGACGCATCTTCTTTCTGACCTTTTTATTATGGTTGGCAATGCCCCAAATTTCGATGAAAATTTTTGAAAGGTCCCTGTTGACGGTTATTCTGTCATTGCTGAAACTCATGGCGTGGCCGATAAGCGCTTTCCCTTTCAAGGAACGAATTTCTTCTTTGTTCATATACTCGCTAAAGTCACGACGGTATCTTTCTTCAATAAAGTCAATAAAGTGGAGTAGCACTTCCTCCTTTTTCTTATATAAGTAATATATCATCCCCTGATTGACACCTGCCGTCGCAGCAATGTCCGTGAGTGTGATTTCATGATATTGTTTCTTCAGGAGGCATTTATAAAGGCTCTCCATTATCTGGCTCTTTCGTTCTTCACTCACACTTTTCTTCGGCATTGATTGCACCCCTGAATGATCCTTATTCTCAATAATATCCTGACAATTGGCAGGTCAAGTTTAAATCTCCAATCACTCACAATTATCGGATTTTCGTTTTTTTTGTAAAATCTGTTGACGGAAAACCGTTATCTTATTATTTTTAGTTAGTTAACTAACTAACTTTCAAAATACAAGAGGTGATGAGTATGAAAATCGGAGTACCGAGGGAGATCAAGTCGCAGGAGAAACGGGTGGCGCTGACGCCCGCCGGGGTGGCAGAGCTTGTCAGAAGGGGCCATACCGTGCTTGTGGAAAATGAAGCCGGGGTCGGTTCCAGCATAGCTGATTCTGATTTTATCGCGTCGGGAGCGATAATCAGCGAATCTGCGGAGAGAGTATGGGAAGAGTCGGATATGATTGTAAAGGTCAAGGAGCCCATAGATGTTGAATATCCTCTCATGCGTGAAGGGCAGATCCTGTTTACCTATCTTCATCTCGCCGCGGATGAGCCCCTTACGCGTGTGCTATTAAAGAATAAAGTCACCGGCATTGCGTACGAGACAGTACAGGGCAATGACGGATCGCTGCCTTTGCTCACGCCCATGAGCGAGGTTGCTGGAAGGCTTTCGCTCCAGGCGGGATGCCGTTGTCTTGAGTCGACAAGCAGGGGACGCGGGATATTGCTTGCGGGAGTCCCGGGAGTGAAGCCCGCCGAGGTTGCAATCATCGGTGGAGGAGTATCCGGCATCAACGCGGCACATATGGCCGTAGGCATGGGCGCGCGAGTGACCATACTCGACATCAACGCGGAACGGCTCAGCTATCTCGAGGATATCTTTCATTCGCGGATCGTCACGCTCATGTCGAACGCATTGAATGTACAGCGATGCCTGGCAGAATCGGATCTGGTGATCGGCGCGGTACTTATACCTGGCGCAAAGGCGCCAAAGCTCATCAGCGGAAAAGACCTCTCCATAATGAAGAAGGGGGCCGCGCTTGTCGATATCGCCATCGATCAGGGCGGATGCGCTGAGACGAGCAGGCCCACTACCCACGTGGACCCCATTTATATTGAGAACAACGTGGTGCATTACTGCGTGGCGAACATGCCCGGGGCGGTGCCTATCACGTCAACCTATGCACTGACAAACGTAACGTTGCCTTATGCCATTACGATCGCCGACATGGGCGCCGATGATGCGCTTCGCAGTGTTCCCGCCCTGCTCAAAGGGCTTAATGCCTACAACGGGCAACTTACTAATGAACAGGTTGCTCGTGCTCATGGAATGGAGTACGCCGGCCGGAAGATCGCATAAAATAGCGCAGGAGGACATCATGAAGCTGAAAATTTCAGCCGGTATTCGAAAACTGAACAAACGGGTATTTGAACTTTTTGGAAGTCACATCTCGAAACAACAGATCAGGTTTCTCTCGGCCGGTCATTTGGATATTCTTGAAACTGAACGGGGCGGGATCGGATTTGTGGACCGCACTTCGGGAAGGCGCTTCATTGACGCTTTCTCATCGGCAGGATGCTTCAACGTAGGACGACTGAACAGTGAAGTGGTTGCAGGGCTTGATGAGATCGCTAAAGCAGATATGGGGAGCCACCGGCTACTTTCGCGGCATAAAATAGGGTTTGCGAAAAAACTCGCATCCCTGGCGCCCGGGGATCTCAACCGCGTAATGCTTACCGGGAGCGGGGCCGACTCTGTTGAATGCGCCCTTAAGCTGGCTATGGGCGCCACGGGCAGGAGCAAGGTTATCGCCATGGTGAACGCCTACCACGGACACTCCGGATTCAGCCTCTCTGCGGGCGGGAAGGACTACTACAAGGAGCTCTTTAAGCCGTTGAAGCCCGGCTTCAGCTATGTACCCTTCGGTGATCTTAACGCTGTCAGGAAAAGCGCATCACTCGAAATCGCTGCGATCATTCTCGAGCCGGTTCAGGGTGAAGGCGGTATTCATGTGGGCAGCGATGACTATCTCAAGGGACTTAGGTCTATCTGCGATGAACTGGGGATCATGTTAATTTTCGACGAGATACAGACCGGCTTCTGCCGAACCGGAAAATTTTTTTATGGCGAATATTCCGGAGTGGTGCCCGATATAATGGCGCTGGCAAAATCCATAAGCGGAGGTGTCTATCCTAACGGAGCGGTTGTGTTTCGCGATATCGATATACTGAGAAGCTTCGTGGACTCACACCCTGATTTCCATGAGTCATTCGGCGGAGGATCGGATATCGGATGCATGGTATCATCAAGAGTCATCGATTTCCTTGTCGATAACCGGATGTGGGAAAACGCGGCACAACGCGGCAAGAGATTCCAGGAGGGACTTGATGACCTGATGCGTTCATACCCAAAGCTTATCAGGGAAATCCGCGGAAAGGGGCTCATGCTGGGAGTCGAATACCTGCATGAATTCATGGGGGTGCTCATGGCTGACAACCTCGCCAAAGAAGGTGTGTTTGCGGCTTATTCCGGCAATGCTCCCCATGTGATGCGTTTCATGGTGCCCATCACGGTTACTGAAGAAGAGATTGATGACATCCTAGCCAAGATAGGCAAAGCGGTCAGGGGAATGGGACTCTACCTCTCCCTGATGCTTCCTCTTTCGAGGATATCTCTGTTTAAAAAAATTATGAACAATGTAAAAGTGCTCATATTCCTGAACAACTTGTTGCGGAAACTGCATCTTGCCTGATTAGTAAGGGAAAAAAGAGGAGGAGAACAATGAATATAGTTATACAAAAGGAAATTGACGACAGAAAAGAATTGCTGCAGGACGCGGCGGCGGTTTTTTCAAAGGGCTATGTGGATATGATTACAGCCGAGGGGATTGATCTCATTGAGGAGGGGGGACGCGGCACGCGATTATATGATATGTCGGGTCTGGAGTACCTGGACTGCGACACTTCCGGGGCGATTTATAATCTCGGGAGAGGGAGGAGAGAACTTGGCGATGCGCTTCGTGAAGCGGCCAGGCAAACCGATCAGGGAAATTTTATTGCGATCTCGGAGGAGAAAGCGCTTCTTGCTGAAAAGCTTTCCTCCTTTATACCTGGCAGGCTCGAATGTTTTCTTTTCACGGTTGTGCGCGGCGAAGCGATGGACGCCGCCTGCAAACTTGCCCGCGGATATACAAAACGCGCCGAAATCATCACCGTGGATGGCGGTTGGTACGGACATACCGGTTTTTCCCTGTGCATGTCGGCCCGGGAGGACAAACATCTTTTCGGTCCCGGGATTCCCGGGATCAAGGAGATTCCTTTCGGCGACATTGATGCAGCAAAGAAGACCGTGAATTCTAAAACGGCTGCAGTTGTCCTGGAGACTGTCCAGGCGGAAAACGGATGCCGCCATACAGCCGGGGAATATTACTCCGAGTTGAGAAAGCTTTGCAGCCGGTCCGGCGCCGTACTCATCGTCGATGAATCGCAGACGGGATTCGGACGTACCGGGGAGCGATTCTCCTTTGAGCGGTTCGGATTCGAGCCCGACATTGCCGTCCTCGGAGAGGCGATTACCGGCGGCATGTTTCCCATGACAGCCATGGCCTTTACCCGAAAACTGAAATCCTTTTTCGACGACCACCCTCTTATTCACCTCTGCACCTTCGGCGGCCACGATGTGGGCTGCAGGGTCGCGGTGAAGGCGCTTGAATTATACGAAAGTGAACGCTCCTGGGAAAATGCGCAAAGTATGGGTGATATGCTGCATTCCGAACTTTGTAGGATCGCCAGGGACAACATTGAAATGATAGGCGGGGTTCGGGGAATCGGACTGCTGCAATCCATAACTTTGAAGGACGAAGAAATTACGCGGAGATTCTGCGTCGAAGCTCGTAAAGCCGGATTGATCTGCATGCGTGGACGCGTTGACAGGCGAAGCGTGGTTTTCAGACCTTCACTTGCGGTTACACGGGAGGATGTTCAGCAAATTGTGGAATGCGTGAAGATATCTTTAGATAATGTTGCATAGCTTCAGGGTGATGTTGTCTCATTTTTCAAATAGAGATACGGAGACATTCGCGGCAGCGTCCAGGCATGGCATCTCGCAAACTTGCCGGGTGCGGTTCCGGTCTTGAGGTGATTCCTAACAAATGAATCTCACCCTTGCACCAAAAATCTTATGAATGGATGGTTTACTGCTCTATGATAATCGATGCCCACAGCCATCTTGGCGATGTGTTAAACTACAATGGGGGAACGCTGATTCACCGAACCGGGATACGCGTACCTGATATATTCAATCCGCAGGCTCTCAACGAGCAGTTCCAAATGCGTAATTTTGGATTCGGGCTTTGTATCTACCGCCTGTTGAAGAATCAGACTATAAAGGCCGAAGCCGCGCGCAACGCTGCAGCAACCCTCGAGAACATGCAGGCCTCGCTTGACGAAGCCGGAATCGATTACACTGTGTGTCTTCCCATAGAACCGTACCTAACCTTTGATGACCTTCGATCTGCCGTGAAACAGGATGCGCGCATTCTTCCCTTCACCAGTATCAATTTTGACAGGATGGACTCCGTGGAGAAAAAACTGCGGGCCGACGTGAAGAACGGAGCATACGGGCTCAAGCTCCATCCGGTCATCCAGCGTGTTTCCCCCTCGGACTCACGCGTAATGCAAGCCCTTGAGGCGTTCCAGCCCCTTGGGAAGCCCGTGCTGATCCATGCGGGAAAATACGAATACTACCCGGTTAAGGAAAATAAAAGGAATATTCCGGAATACGGCTCTATAAAACCAATCGCGGGGTTGATCCGATCTTTCCCCGGCATTAAATTCATAGTGGGTCACTCGGGCCTGTTCTGGCACCGGGAAGTGTGTGAATTGCTTGCAGGATGGGCTAACGTATGGGTCGACACTAGTTTCCAGTCTCCCCACACCATCCGCACTCTTATTGAGACATTCGGACCAGAGAGGGTGATGTACGCGTCGGACTGGCCCTACGGCATGCGGCCTCCGCACGTGAGCACTGTCCGTATTGCGTGCCGCGGCGTCCGTACACTGGAAAACCGGCTCTTTTTTAAAAACGCGGCCGAGCTGCTGGGGCTTGACGTGAAACGTGCGGAAATAGAAAACCGGTGATATAAACCAAGAGAGGATTAAATGAAACGATTGTATTTTTTAATTTCCGTCATTATTGTAATAATATTGATTGCGGCGGTTTTTGTGTCCACCAGGATCATTAGTTCCGGAATGGCATACAGGCCTGACCATGATACGCTCCAAAAAATCATGGCGCTTCAGC
Organism: Spirochaetota bacterium; assembly: GCA_017999915.1. NCBI lineage: Bacteria > Pseudomonadati > Spirochaetota > Spirochaetota bacterium. The sequence goes on along the minus strand of JAGNKX010000017.1, from coordinate 49,458 downwards.
CCCGCGTTGACGGGGAACGCATCTGGCTTGGGGAAGCCTGGCGGGAAAATCGGCATGGCAACATCGTCCTTTCTATGACGGGCGAGCCCTACGAGATGGGGTTTCAGCACGGCGTGCTTCTAAAAAAAGAAATACTCAATGGCGTCGTGCCGGTCTTCGGAAATCCGGTTTCGCAGATGAGGGACATGCATGGCAAGCCGGCCCTTGTGCGGAAGCTCATACTTCTTTATCTTGATTTCACTGTCTTCGGCCCCCTGGAAAGGAACACTCCGGCGGAATACCTCCAGGAGTTGAAAGGAATCTCCGACGGCGCCGGCATCGATTTCAGGGTGATTTTAAGGGCCACCTTCAAGTCCGAGCTCGGCATGATTATGCTTCCGGGCAAGGTAAAGGGCAATGCGAGCGATTTCGGAATAAACGCGGAATGTACCGATTTCGCGGCGGCGGGGCCGGCCACGGCTGACGGCAAACTAATCATCGGAAGGAATACCGACTACTTCGGTCAGGGCAGGTGGATCGCGGCGCAGACCATATTTATTTATCGCCCGGCGCGAGACTATTCCTATGTGAATATTTCCACCGCCGGGCTCATCAAATGCAATTCCGCTTTTAACAAGCACGGCATCTTCATCGGGGGCCATTTTATGGGATTTGACGAGACCGGACCGCGCGGGCTTTCCTTCACCATACTGGAACACGAGATTATGCGCAGGGCTTCCACGATAGAGGAGGCCCTGGAGATTCTGCGCCGAACGCCCCGGGCGGGCTCTTTCGGTTTAATGCTGGCCTCCGGCGCCGCTCAGAAGGCCCTGGTAATTGAGGCCAATGAGGGCCGCATGGGGGTGAGGGGCATGGAAAAGAATACTGCGGTGGTGACCAACTTCGCCATTACGAAGGAGATGAAGGGAGTGGACCTCATGTCGCGTTACAACCTTGTGATGCGCGACCTTGCGGGCAGGTATTACCGGCTTGAGGAAATTCTCACCTCCGAAAGGGGGCGCATAACGCCCACCAGGGCCGCCGCCTACATGGGAGACCGCCTTGACTGGGTAACCCGTACGGAAAGGGCTACGGGCATCACCATAGGGGCCGCCAACAATGTCACCTCGGCCATTTTCATTCCGGAGGACGGGATATTATGGCTTGCCTCGGGCATAGAACCGGCCTGCGACGGAATCTTTCACGGATATGACGCCAGGACACTTCTAAAAGACGGCCGCTTCAGGAACATTCCGGACCTGCGGCCCTATGCCTGGATCAATCCTTCCCTTGAAAGGGGCCTGCACCACTTCATGAAGGCATACGCTGCCCATGAGGAAAATCCAGACGACTTTGAGGGAATGATAAAACACCTCGATGCGGCCATCAAAGCTGACCCGAAGGAATCAATTTATCCTCGCCTGAAGGCATCCCTTCTTCTGCATTCCGGACAGTACAGGAAAGCGGTGGACCTGCTGAAAAAGTCCCTTCAGCTGACTCAGTCCAACAATGAGCGTGCCCACGCCCTTTTAATGATTGGGCTGGGCCTAGATCTTTTGTATGAGCGGGAAGCCGCCCTGACATATTATGGCATGGTGAAGGAACTCTATGATAAAAACGGCAGGGATATAAAAAGGGGAGTCAATGCCATGCTTATGGGGTTCTGCGGTAGGCACATGAAAAAACCCTTTACGGTAAAAAATATTGACGATATCCCCGTCGCCTTTCATTCGGAGTCCGGGTTAGAATAAAGCAGGGGAGAGCGTGCCGCCGGCTACATGGAGAAAATTTTAGGCCCCTGTCCAGAACTTTTTGTGCTGAGGGGGATCACGTGAGACCAATGGAAGCTGCTGATAAAACGCATTCAGTCTTATTGGCTTGTACTCAAGTTAGCACAGATTCCTTGATTTTAGTATAACCGACTTATGGATAAGGTTGAAACCACCCGTGCCGAAGAGCTGCGGAACAGCTTCATCGGCAGCTACCTGGACAAGGCCCGCGCCTCCCAGGACGGCATTGAATCAAGCCTGGTGGACTGGACCATCCCCGCGGTGAAGGATTTGCGACAGAACCTGGTCAAGGGCCTTGACCTGGCGCGCCGCAGATGCGCCGAAGCCTTCGGGGAGGCGTAACAGCGCCTAAGGCACCTCTCTTATCCCCCGGAAGAATCAAGCGCAACCTGGCGCATATAATTTTTATTAGCCTCCATCGTTTTATACGTGAGATTCATGGCATTGAGATATATATTTTTTCAATCAACCAGGAGAGGATCTATGCTTGTCTATATCGGGATTGTCGTTATACTGCTTCCATTCATCCTGTTTCTGATACCGGATTCTCATCGCCATCTGGAAAAGCTGCTTTTTTCGGTTCCATATGCCTCGGATCCGGGCTGATCCTGATCTCCATTGCCGTCACCGGAAGGGTTCCCCTCCGCGGCTCAGGTTCATGGCCCCATTTCAGGGAGCGCTTCGGCATGGCATTGTTCGGACTCCTGATCTATCTGGCGCTTTTCGGAACCATGGCGCACTCGTTGATCCTGGCGATCAGGGATTATTTCCGGTAAGGGTTTGCGTTTTTAACATCGGTTTTCCCTTCGGTATTGACCAAACGTCGCGGGCCGCCGGTAATGAAAGGCAGCCGCACCCCATCGCCGGAAAAAATGCTGGACCTTCCCCCTTACATGTGCATGCTGAATATACAATGGCGTGGACAAAGAAGCGCCCCTTCGGGAGGGACGCGCAGCCAGATTGGTTCAGTGGGAACGCCGCCAGGAGGTGCCGGTCATGAAGGGCAGCTACGGAAAAGGAAAAACAAGCAGGGAAATCTCAACCGGAAAGGGACCCTCCGGCGCCGTCAATAATTATCAGATAGAATATGTCCACGGAAAATTCTACCGGCTGGTGGGAGATTCGAGGACCGAGTTCACTCCAGACCCGGAACTGCTCGCGAAAATCAAGACGGCCCTCAGGAAAAGGGGCATGTCGCTGGCCGATATCGCGGAGGACCGGCCGCCGGTCGATTTCCAGGTCCTGAGCAGCGGAAAAGTCGTGCTGCGGCAGATTCATCCGGATAAATAACAGGTCCCCAGCCTGGCAGCATTACTACAGGCGCTGCATAACCGGGAGTGAAACAGCTCCTTTAGTCAAACTTTATCGGGTGCTTAATCAGGGAGTAAGAGAACGGGCCTGCCCAATCAGCTCATCGACCCGTTCCCTGCCGATTCGCTCCCATTCCGGATCGCTAAAGCGGGAGCCATCCCTCCGGAAACGCACCCTGTCAAAGGATTCCTTGTAGTGGTCCAGCTTCGAGCCACGGTCCGGGTTATGCTCGATGAATACAAGCTTTGCCGGATCAAGGCCGAATTCCCTGACAATGATCGCCGCCAGCTCAGTGTTGAATTCGGTTATGGATGTCCCCGGATTCTCTTCAAAAAGCTCGGTGACGATGACGACGTGGCGGTCTGGATTTTTGATGATTTTGAGCCCGCACCGGGATGGGGTGTCCCAGCGGCCCTTGAAATCAAATGTTCTGTCACTATATTCCATTGCTTGCCTTTCTCACTAACGACTCCAAAACATGATGCTGTTTTTATCAATATCTTTTTAGTAATAGAATGGACTTGTTGCGATGCAGACTTCTAGCCTCCTCGGCTGCCCTGCACCAACCATTCCATGCCGTGATGAATTATAGTTGACAGACCTTGTCCGGCTGGCGTACAAACATTAACTGTATCTCTACTTAGATACCGGTTCCGGGGGGGATTCAAGTCCATCACATGATCACGATAGAGCGCCTCCATAAAGCGTATGATGATACCGTAGCTCTGAGGGATATCGACCTGACCATAAAAGAGGGGGCCATTACGGGTCTGCTCGGACCCAACGGCGCCGGGAAAACGACTCTCGTTTCCATACTCACCGGTATCATCAAGAAAAGCGGAGGCCATGTTCTCATTAATGGGCTGGACCTTGACGGCAACCTCGCCGAAATACAGTCCCTGTCCAGCATCGTGCCGCAGACACTGGCCTTTTACCCGCTCCTCACCGCCTATGAAAACCTGGAATATTTCGGCGTCCTCTACGGGCTGCACGGATCACTGCTGAAGGAACGCATCGATTATTCCATTGAGGTCGCCTCGTTGCAGTCCTTTTACCGGAAACGCGCCGGCAAATTTTCAGGCGGCCTCAAGCGCCGCCTGAATTTTGCCATCGGGCTGCTGAACAACCCTAAAATCCTCTATCTTGACGAGCCGACGGTCGGCGTCGACGCCCAATCAAGGAACTACATACTGGAGATGATCCGGAAGCTGAACAAGGAAGAGGGAACCACCGTCATCTACACCTCCCACTACATAGATGAAATTGAGCATATATCCGATGAGATAACCATCATTGATGAAGGCAGTATCATCTTGCGCGGTCCGAAGGAAACCATACTGGCATCGAGTGACGCCTTTGCGATCCAGATTCCGGAGACCGAACTCAACGGCATGATCGGGTCGTACATCAAAGACGTCCCCGGTGTCTTCTGTACTGGCAATTCAATTGTGATCGAAAAAAACGATCAATACCTCAACTCGTTCATTCACATTCTGACAGCTCTGCGCGACGGGAATATATCGATACAGAACATACGGTACAACGCAAACAGGCTGGAAGACCTTTTCCTGCGTTTGACCAGTAAAAATCTCAGGGACGAGGAATGAAACGGCTTTATTATATAATAAAAAAGGAGATGCTCGAAATCTACCGGGACATCCAGTCCTTCATGATACTGATCATCATGCCGGTGGTGTTCATTCTGGTCATGTCCCTGTCCATGCAGGCGCTTTTCCAGGCCCATTCGAATTTTAAAATCCATATTTTATCCGTTGACCACAGCCGGAGCGCCGAATCACAACAATTTATCGGCATCCTGAAGACCCTTCAAAACCTGTCCGTGACGGAACTGGACGGCGCCATGTCGACCGATCAGTTGTCCCGAAAACTACTGGATGGCGACCACAAGTTCGCCCTGACGATCAACGACACCTTTGCTTCGTATGCCCGTGACCTCGGAACGGGACCGGAGGTTGAGCCGGTCACCATGCTCATCGATCCCACCATGCAGATGCTTACCCAGCTGGTGGTGAAAAACCAGATCGAAATGGAGCTCTCAAAAATGAGGCTCGCCGCCTTTGTGAACAAAAACGCCCCTCTCCTGGCTTTTGCCGGCATCAACAGGGATGCCCTGCTCAGGTCCGTCGAAGGCGCCCTGAAAACCATGTACGTATACAAGGACAGACGTGATACGATCATCCCGAGCGCTGCCCAGCAGAGCGTTCCGGCATGGCTCGTGTTTTCCATGTATTTTCTCATACTCCCCATATCGACCATTTTTCACACGGAAAAAAACAATGGCACGTTCCAGAGACTGCGCAGCATCAACATCAAAAGCCGGTACCTGATTATCGGCAAAATCGTGTCATATTACACCATCAGCTTGGTGCAGGTCGTGTCCATGCTCTGCGTGGGACGCTACCTCGTTCCCCTCCTGGGCGGGGACACCATACAAATCGGCAATTCATTTCTCGGGCTGTTCCTCCTTTCAACCTGCATCAGCATGAACGCCATATCCTATGGCCTATTGATCTCGTCCGCGTCACGAAGCAGCATCGTCGCCAACGGGGTCGGGATAGTCCTGATCATCATATTGTCGGCGATCGGCGGCATAATGGTGCCGAAATTCGTCATGCCGAAATTCCTTCAGCAGCTCTCTCACATATCCCCCCTTTCCTGGGGGATGGAGGGGTTCCTTGATATCATGCTCAGGAACGGGGGAATCCCCGACATCATGACGGAATGCGCCCTGTTGCTGCTGACAAGCGCCATCATGATCGCGGCAACCGGCGTGTTGATAAGAAAAAGAATTATATAACCATCTTCGCACCGGCGCCGATGAACGAACGAGGGGGCCGGTCACATTTTACAAGGCAGGATAGCCAATGAAAGGATCATCTGACGAAAAACTGAAAAACGACCTGAAGGAACTCATAATCGCCGAATGCGATCTTGACATAACCGCGGATGAGATAGGCGACGACGACACCCTCTTCGGATCGGATTCGCCCATAGGTCTCGACTCAGTCGACGCCCTCCAGATATCGATAGCCGTGCAGAACAAGTACGGCGTGGTCATCACCGACAGCAAGGTGCTGAGAAGGGTGATGAAGACCATAAACACCTTTGCCGATTATATCCAGCCGGAGTGACGGCATGACAAATAAGGTTTTCATCCGCGGCTCGGCCGTCGCCTGTTCCCTGGGCCATGATATCGACCGGGTCATAGGCCGCGTCCGGTCCATGGAATGCGGGGCGGCGAACCTGCCGGTCCGTATCGCTTCCCTCGACTACGGCCGCCCCTACTATAGCATCCCCGGCGGTGAGGACCGGAACGCGGACCTGGAGCGTTATTTTTATGAGACCCTCCACGCCACGGTTTCCCGGGCCATCGACAACGCCGGCCTGAACGACGTGGAAATAAGGGAGAGCGCCCTTTTTTTCGGATCGACATCCATTGACATGCCGATGTTCGAGATGACCTACCGCCGCGACGGTGAAAACGGCACGAAGAGACTCTCCTACGAGTCCCCCGGATACGGAAAGATCGCCGGCATCGTCGCCGATACCTGGGGGATTCAGGGGCCCTGCTACACCTTCACGACCGCCTGCACCTCCGCCGCGAACTGCCTCCTCTACGCGTCGTCCATGATTCGGACCGGCCGCATCGAGCGGGCCATCGTTGTCGGCTACGACCTTTTCAACGAGGTCGGCTTCTACGGTTTTGAATCGATGAAGCTCATCGAGCCGTTCGGGTACAAGCCTTTCGACAAGAACAGGATCGGCATCATCATGGGCGAAGGATGCGGCGTTGTTGTCCTGGACCGGAAGGGGAAATCCCCGGATGACTTCCGCTTCCTGGGCGGATCCAATGCCTGCGACACCTTTAACGTCACCACCCACAATATAGAGGGAGACGATATCGCCTTCGTGATCGGCGACGCCATAAACAACTGCGGCCTCACATTGGCGGACATTGACGCGGTGAAGGCCCACGCCACCGGGAGCCCCGCCAACGACGTCACGGAATTCAACGGCATGCGGAAGGCTTTCGGCGATTCCCTGCCTCCCTTTACCGGACTGAAGCCCTATATCGGCCATACCGTGGGGGCCTGCGGCGTGATCGAGCTTGTCATCGCCACGGAGTGCGTCAAGCGGGGATTTTTCCCCGCCACACCGGGATTTGCCGAGGTCGACGAGGAGATAAACGCGCGGCCCCTCACCGAGCCGCTTGAGCTATCCAGGGCGACGGTCATGCTCAATTACTTCGGATTCGGCGGCAACTGCACGTCCAATATAGTTACCAACAAGGAATAACCATCATGTACGTACAGGCTGTTTCACCCTTTATCTGCGATCCCGTCGATGAAATCGACGGCTTAAAGGCCGACTTGAAAAATTATACCGATTTCTTTTTCCGCAGGGTCAATAAATTCATCCTCCTGTCGCTGCTGGGCGTACATCGATGCCTGCACAACAGGGATTTCGACAAATCCATCGCCGTCTTTATTGCGACTGAAAACGGCAACCTGGGCGATACGGAAAACGTCCTGCGCCAGATGTACCGGGAAAACTCCTTCCCCAAACCCTTCAACTTCATCAACACCATGAGCAATACCGCGTCGTTCTACGTGGCCCAGAGCCTGAAGTCCCTGGGAAGAAGCATCACGGTTTCGAGCAAGAACGTCTCCTTTGAACGGGCGCTGGAGCTGGCGATGGTTGATTTCGATCTGGGCCATGTCTCGGAGGCCCTGGTGGGCGGCGTTGACGAGGCCGTGATATCGCGGGAACACTTCGTGAAAAAATACGATCGATCGTACCATGACGTAAAGCTGGTGGAAGGAAGCAGCTGGCTCTATTGCACCGCCGACGCGGAAGGGGCCCTCGGAAAAGTGAATGACCTGCGGACCTTTTCAGACCGGGATCAGGCCATCCATTGGACGCGAAACAACGCCGGAGCAGACATGACTCTCGCCTTCGGGATACTCATGACGCCGCAGGAAAAGGAGATATGGAAAAAGGCCTGCGCCCCGAAGGAGGAGCTCGATTATATCGGCATGAACGGTTTTTATGATACCGCGGCTTCCTTCGCGGTGAGCGCCTTCTTTGCGTCAGGCAGTGACACGTCGATGGTCCATGTCAACAGGAATGACCTGAGACAACACGTGGTGCTTCTGTGCGAAAAATGCTGATGCCTCCCGTCGGCCATTGAAAGATATTACTGGTTCCACCTGATTCTTTTCAGCATCCGGTAGACCTCTTTTTCCTTCCGCGCGCACTCGCGGTACAATTGGGCCGCCCCATCCAGGTCAACGGTGCTTTCCTGACGTTGAATGAATTTTGCACAGGACGCCGCCGCCCTCCGCCATGTATCCCCGATCTGGACCATCTGTTTGGACGCCTCCAGAAGCTCCGGTATCTGCAGCATATCATAGGCCTCCCGGAGAAAGGCTGCGTACATGTACCGGAACCCTCCGCCTCCGGTGCCGATCTCTTCCTGAAAGAGAAAAACATTGCTCATGAACGAGCGGATATACTTCATATCTCTTTTTTTCGGAAGCTTGCGGACGGTCCGGGCAAAGGTGTTAATGCCAAACACGCCGTAATAAGGAAATGTCGGCTGCAGCATCATAGTGGCGACGCGCTTTACGGCCTTTTTTATCGCTTTCCGGTAATCCACCGCCTCCGGAAGGCATACGGGATAGAAGATAAAGCCCTTCGGGGCATTGGGCCCCTCGGCAAAGCGCGCCTTCTGAAGATCCTCGCGACTGATACGCGTGGGATGGTCGTACAGGGGATCGCTGACGAGATAATCGTCACCGTCCTTCCCGTGAATGATGGTCATGTGGCCGTTGAAGGGGATGCGGAATTCCCCCAGAAAATAGGGAAGATGCTCCACAGAAGCCTGTATTCCGACTGCCCTCCCCTCTTCAAGGAGCCGGTCCAGCTCGTCCATGGCTTCCCGCTGATCGTCGTAGGTCTTGATGCGGAATTCGATACCCAGCCGCTTCTGGACCCCTTTTACTATGCTCTGGGGCAACATCCTGAAGGCGATAAGAGGCTTGCCCCAGACCTTGATGAAGGGCAGGAAGACGAAGCCGATATTGCTCGCGATCCCCAGCGCCATCGGTTCCGATAATTCGAAACCGAAATTTCTTACCAGGGATGAGACTGAAGCCGATTCGCAGTGCCCCCCCTGATAGTTGATGTATTCCGCCTGCGGTGATTTCTGTTCCATTATAGTGTACTCTTGAATTTTTTTATGGTTTCAACATCCGTAATCAGAACACGGGCGTATCGTTCGAGCATTTCACCGCTCAGCTTCTCAAACCCCTCAGGCGTTAAATGCTTTTTTACCTTCCGCTTTGATATTCCCATGAAAGCAGCCAGGCCGTCCACATCCTGAATAGCGTGGTACATGAAGTATTCCAGCGGCGAAGCCTGGTTGTTCCTGACCCTCTCCTTCGCCTGTTCCGCAAGCTCCATGAATTCTTCATGAATGTTCAGATGTGCGTAATAGCCGGGGTTCCATCCGGTTGACTGGACCTTCACGAAATCCCCCTCGTCATTGACGGCATAGTGCACCAGGGTCGACTTGAGCATTCTTTTTCCCTCTTGGGGAACATCTTTGACTTTCACGTCACAATCCTCCATTATGATCGAAAAAGTTATATGTGCTGATACCTCGCCCGCTTCCCGTCTTTGCGGATCCCTTCAAAAATGTCTGTCAACGCATGTAATAATGGATCATAAAACCGTTACAGTCTATAACGGGTAAACCCGGCATGTCCATGGCCCTGAATAATGTACCTATCAGCACAACCATTCTTTGTCAATAAAAAACATGCGGCACTCGGAAGAAGCCGGAAAAATGAAAAAGGGTAATCAGGCGGCTAAAGCCCCCTACAGGGTCTCGCCGAAGGCTTTCCGAATCAGGTCGCGGCGCCGCGGCCTGTAGGTCCCCAGGGCCATCTCCCGCTCCGCCACCTTCCTGATGAGCTTGTACATCTTCATCTGCTGCGGCTCGTCCCGGTAGAACCGCTCCCAGGCGAAATAGTAGAGCTCCTGGAGACGCTCCGGGCTCATCAGCTTCGGCTGATACACCACCTTGCCGGCGTTGAAATCGTTCCAGTCATGGCTGATAATACGCTTCTGCTTGCGCATGTCGTCGTAGGCCTTGGTATGGGGAAAGGGCGTGAGGACCGTGAACTCGGCAAGGTCCAGGTCGATCTCCAGGAGGAAATCGATGAAGCGCTTGATGTACTCCTCGTCATGGTTGTCCATGCCCAGGAGGATGGTCCCCTCCACGGCGATGTCGTGGTCATGGTAGCGCTTGATGCGCTCCCTGATAAAATCCGACATGTCGAACACGGCCTGGTACACGTACCAGGCGCCGGCCTGCCGCGCCAGGTCCAGGACCTCAGGCTTGTCCTCGATGGTGTGGCTGCACCAGTTTTTCTTGAGGGGTATCATCTCGCGGAAGAGGTCCATCTCCCACTGCGTGTCCTGGGCCAGGGAATTGTCCACCACGAAGAGGCGGTTATTGTCCGCGAGGGCGATCTCCTCTATGGCCCTGTCGATGGGACGGGGCCGGAACTTCCTTCCCCCCAGGTAGGGAACTGCGCAGGGATAGCAGTTGAACCGGCACCCCCGTGAGGCGTGGACCAGATCCACCATCTGCACGCCCTTGTAGTAATAGAGGTCGCGGTTGTAAATGCTCCGGCGGGCCGGCCCCACGCTCTCGATAGGAGGAAGATCGGCAAGGTAATTATACACCTTCTTGAGATTCCCGTTCCTGAAATCGGTGAAAACCTCTTCCATGCGGCCTTCGGACTCCCCCAGGAACAGGGCGTCGGCGTGCTCCAGGGTCTCCTCGGCATGGAGCATGGCGGATATGCCTCCGAATATGACCTTCTTCCCGCGGCGCCGGAACTCGTCGGCGATCTCCCATCCCCGTTTCACCTGGGTGGTGAGCATCATGGAGATGCCCACAAAATCGACCGGGTCATCGAAACTGAAGCGCTCGAGATTTTCATCGATGAATTCAACATCGACATAGTCAGGAAGGGTAGCCGCCATTACCGCCGGCCCGTGGGGCGGCAGGTTGAAGTTCGTCTGCCCCGAAAGTTTTTCCCACCGGGGGTAGATAAGCCTGAATTTCATAGGACGCTCCTCATGCAGTCCAAAGCATTAAAAGCGGACCGGTCAGTGTCAAGCATTTAACAATTTCAAACACATTATGTCTATCGACAATAAAATACCCCGCGGCAGAGCTCCGGGATTGGCGCGCGCTGTGATCAATGACGCGATCGTTTCAGTGGTATTGAAAAAAAACCATGCCGCTACCGTTTAACTACATGCATTTTTTGATTGAATTCCAGTGCAATTGTGAGTATGTTTAAATACGCGTCATAACAATCAGGCGGTATTCCAGCATTGACACCCGATCGTAAAAAAAAGATACTCATTGTTGATGATGAAGCCATCATCGCCATGTCCGAATCCAGGATGCTTGAAAAGAACGGCTACCGCGTTCTCACCGCCCATTCAGGAGAAGATGCCGTACGAAAGGCGGCGGAGCAGCCCGATCTTGACCTCGTATTGATGGACATTGACCTCGGCGCCGGCATGGACGGCACCCAGGCGGCGGAAATCATCTTAAAAACCCGGGACATCCCCGTGCTTTTCCTCTCAAGCCATAACGAACCTGAGATCGTAGACAAGACCGAGAAGATCACCTCCTACGGCTACGTGGTGAAAAATTCCGGGGAAACGGTCATCCTCGCTTCAATTAAAATGGCCTTCAAGCTTCACTCGGCCCATCAGGAATTGAGAAAACGCGAAGAGGAGCTCGGCAAGAGCCAATGGAAGCTGAACTTCATCTTCGAGAATACCCCGAGCGCTATAACCGTCACCGAGATGGAAACCGGCATCGTCGTGGAGGCAAATAAAGGCGTTGAATGGACCGGCTGGACAAAGGAAGACGTCATAGGCAAAAGCCCGCAGATGCTGCAAACCTGGGTCCTTCCTGATGAAGGCGAGCGGATAAGGAATATCATCAAAACCGAGGGAAAGCTGGCCAATCACCGGGTCGATTTCTATAAAAAGGACGGCTCCATTGCCCATGTTCTCATGAGCTCGGTTTTTCTCAACATGGATGGCAGGCAATATCTGCTAACCGTGTCCAACGACATCACCAGGCTCACCGAATTCGAGATGGAGCTGCGGAGCGCCAAGACCGACCTGGAGGCGATGAACGAAGAATTGAACGCCACGGTGGAGGAGCTCGAGGCGACCAATGAAGAGCTCCAGGCGACCATAGCCGAGGTTGAGGAAACCAAGAAGGAACTTGAACTTTCTCTGGTAGAAGTAAAAAAGACCGAGGAGGCGCTGCGACTCAAGAATCTGCTGCTAACGACCCAGCAGGAAACATCGATCGACGGAATTCTCGTGGTCGGCGAATCCGGCACGATCCTTTCATACAACAGCAGGTTTGCCGACATGTGGGGAATGCCGGCGGATATATTGTCAGCCGGATCGGACAAGGCAGCCATGGATAACATCCTTGACAAGCTGGCGAGCCCGGAGCAGTTCCTGGAAAAAGTATCCCATCTCTACGCCCATAGATCCGAAACGAGCAAGGATGAACTGATCTTCAAGGACGGGCGGATCTTCGACCGCTTTTCCTCCCCCATGTTCGACAGGCACGGCACTTACCACGGAAGGGTCTGGTATTTCCGGGACATAACCGATCAAAAGCGGGCCGCCGAGGCGCTCAAAGAGAGCGAGGAGCAATATCGCACCCTGGTCGACAACATGCAGGACGTCATGTACCGCTGCGACCTGAAAGGCAGGATCACTTTTGCCACGCCATCCGCCGCGGTCATTCTCGGCTGTCCATCGGTGGAATGGATGATAGGAAAGAATTTAAAGGACTTCTATATCAATCCCGAAGAATCCGTCAAACAAGGCGAGATTCTGAAAGAGCGGGGGACCTACAAGCAATACGAGGCGACACTCAGGCGGGTGGACAACGGGGCGCCCGTTAACGTACTGGTCAACTCCCAGTTTTACCGCGACAGAAACGGAACCATAATCGGAGTGGAAGGCGTCCTGACCGACATTACCGAACGCAAACGCGTCGAGGACGCTCTCAGGGAAAGCGAGGAACTGTACCGCACCCTCTTCGAGAATTCCGCCACGGCCAACATCATCGCAGCCGCCGACACCACGATCCTCCTCGCCAATTCCAATTTCGTAAAACTGATCGGCTACTCCCGGGAAGAAATGGAAGGCCGGATGAGCTGGACCTCCTTCATACTGGATGAATATGTCGAGAAAATGAAGGCGTACCACCTCCAGCGCATTAAAGAATCCGGCAACCCCCCTCAAGCCTATGAATTCAAGGCCAGGATGCGTTCCGGAGAGGTCAGGGATTTTTACATGAACGTTGCCATGATACCGGGATCGGCAAATAGCCTGGGGACCATCATCGACATCACTGATCGCGCAAGAATGGAGGAACAACTCAAAAGGAGCGAGGAGCGCTTCAGCGACCTTGTCCGGTTTCTGCCTGAAACGGTTTATGAAGCGGACCGGCAGGGCAGGATCACCTATGTCAATCAGACCGGCCTGGAACAATTCGGCTATACCCAGGGCGATATAGACAGGGGACTGAATGTCCTTTCCATCATAGCCCCCCGGAGCCAGAAACAGGCGATCGAAAAAATTGCCAGGATCCTGCAGGGCGAGCACCTCAGCCTCAATGAATACATGGCGCAGAAAAAGGACGGAACCACCTTCCCCGCGCTGGTCCATTCCTCCGTCATTTACCGGGACGGCCAGCCTGATGGATTCCGGGGTTTTCTCGCTGACATCACTGAAATTAAGCTCGCCGAACGCTCATTGAACGAGAGTGAAAACAGATATCGCCGGGTTATTCATTCAATCCCCATAGGGATTCACCTGTACCGTCTTGAAGCGGACGGCCGCCTGGTCTTCGACGGCGCCAATCCCGCTGCGGACAGTATCCTCGGCGTCGACAACAGCATATTCATCGGAAAAACCATTGAAGAAGCCTTTCCCGCACTGACCGCAACCGAAGCGCCCCGGCGCTACCGCGAGGCGGCCGAAAAGGGCGTGTCCTGGCATACCGAGCAGATCGACTACGATGAAAACGAAATACGGGGGGCCTTCGACGTGCTGGCATTCCGGATAGGCGACCGCCTCATGGCTGCGGCATTTACCGATATAACCGATCGAAAGAAGACCGAAAAGGCGCTCCTGGACAACCAGCGGCTGTTGAATACCGTTTACGATAACGTCGGCGCCTATATCTTCATGAAAGACACCTCCTACCGGTACACCTTTGCGAACAAAAAATGCTGCGAGCTTTTCGGACGGGACCTGCCCGATATCATCGGCAGGACCGACGCCGAGTTCTTTTCCGCCGATTCCATTCCCGAAATAATGATAAGCGACAGGCGCGTCATAGAAGAGGGGGAAACGGTTACACGGGAGGAGACGAACCTCGCATCCCCCGGCGGCACCAGGCGCCGCACCTACTGGACCGTTAAGATCCCGCTCCGCGACTCCGGCGGCGCCATATACGCCCTGTGCGGCATTTCGACGGATATTACCGAGCGCAAGCAGGCGGAGGAAGCCCTGCGGGAAAGCGAGGAACGGTGGCAGTTCGCCCTGGAAGGTTCCGGGGATGGCCTGTGGGACTGGAACGCACAGACCGACAAAGTGTATTTCTCGCGCCAGTGGAAAGCGATGCTCGGCTATGATACCAATGAGATAGGAGACACCCTCTCCGAATGGGAGAGCCGCGTGCACCCCGACGACAGGGACCGCGTGCATGGGGAGATAAACAAGCACTTTGAAGGAGTGATCCCGGTATACACGAGCGAGCACCGCATGAAATGCAAGAACGGGGAGTACAAATGGATACTGGACCGCGGTAAGGTCATCAGCCGCACCCCGGAAGGCAAGCCGCTCAGGGTGATCGGGACCCATACCGATATAACGATACTAAAAGCCATCCAGGAGGCGCTTGGAAAAACCGTCACCGAAAAGGAGGCGCTCCTCCGGGAGCTGCAGCACCGCATGAAAAACAGCCTGGCACTTATAACCAGCATCATCAACCTGGAAATCGAACGGTTCAGGGACAAGGACCTGGCCGGAGTCCTTGATAACATCAAGGGAAGGATAGAATCGCTTTCCAGCCTCTATGCGTTGCTTTTTCAATCTGACACGTTCAAGGAAGTAGACCTCGGAGATTACCTGAAATCCATCATAAATCTCCTCAGCGGTTCCTACGGCACGGCCTCATCTAGCATACGGATCGAAGAAGAGCTCGAACGGCTGCGGGTGAACGCGAAAAACGCTGCCGCCTGGGGCCTCATCGCGAACGAACTGCTGACGAATTCCTACAAGTATGCCTTCCCGGAGGGCGGCGCCGGCACCATCCGGATCAATCTGAAAAAGCAGAAGGGTGAAATCATTCTAGCCATTTCCGACAATGGCAGAGGCTTGCCCGCCGATTTCGACATCGATAATCCCAGCGGCCTGGGACTGCTTCTCGTGAAAACCCTGACCCTTCAGCTAAAGGGCACCCTTACGCTCGAACGCGGCAGGGAAACCGTGTTTCAGGTGCGGGCGTCGGTTTCTTCCGAATCCTGATGCCGCCTGGTTGTGCCGCATGCACGATGCGCAGCCAGGTCCGCTGTCACCGTTTTATCCGAAATGGACGCTATCGAATTTTTTCCGCTTCGATCAAGTCAAGGCTGAGGGAGTAGCCCACGATGCCGGCCGATTCAAGGTAAACGCGGGAAGGAATCCCGTCGGAGCGCCGCTTCAGAAACCTCACCGTGCGCAGGAGCTTCGATGATCCGTCATAGGACCTGATTTCAATGGTTCCGTCATTGTTGAGGATGACATAGACCGAGCCATCTTCCGATCGGTACCGGCAGGCGCGGCCCCGGCCGGCAAGGGCGCCCGTTTCCACGGCAGCCCCCGACGGCGCAAAAAGTATAAGCCGGATGTCCCGCATCATTCCCGTCACCAGGTCGGGACGGCCAAGGGGACCGATGCCCCGGTTGATGACAAGCCTCGACCCGTATTCCGCGTCGAGGAAGACCAGGCCCTCTATGGACATGAGGGTGCTGCGGAGCTTCCCCGTTCGGGATGAGGCGACGGTGACGCCGATCATGTCCGCGGTGGAACCGCCGGGCAGCCTCCCCTGTATGGAGTGAACGACCCGCCATTCCCCTTCCAGGAAGGGCGCCCTGGCCATACGCTGCAGATCACCCGCCTCCGACGCGCCGGCGGGGATTATACGGGGAAGGCCCGCGCAGGAGAGGATGCAGGCGCAGGCAAATATTACCGCCGCGGCTTTCATTGCAGGCTCTTGAATAACGATTCGGGGATTTTCTCGTTCATCCTGACCTTGATAAAGTCGATCACCGTGAAGGATTTCTCGTTCTCATAAATCCGCACCGACTGGATGACGCCGGGCCGGTCGGAGAGCTTCAGCTCTATGCGCTGGATGATATCCGCCATCGATTTCTCCTTCGGCGTGAGCATGATGATCCGCCCGGGCCTGAGCTCCGGCCTGAAGGCCGGGTTCGCGTCAAAATTGCCCTTCATCCACATGGTTATCTCCTGGAGGACGATCTGCATCGACTGGAGCCGCGCCGACGAGTCCCTGGTGACGACGCCGTCCTTCTTCACGTAGCGGGTGACGGTCCCGCCGTGCATCAATAGAACGCTGTTCACCGGGGACAGGTACTCCCAGCGAAGCGACCGGGGCACCTGGAAGCAGAGCTTTCCCTTCGACACCAGCGGCTTCGCCAGAATGGCCATGTGCTTTTTCTGGACAAACTCGGCCTCCACGGAGGTTATGTCCTTCGCGGTCTTCCTGATCTGGTCCCAGGAGTCGCCCCAGGAGAGGAGCGAGAGGGAGATGCCGATGACGGCTGTCGTCCGAGCGATAATTGTGATATTATTCCGTTTCATCATATACACCTTTTTAGCGATTCTGATAGGGTGCGGTTTAAACCGCACCCTATCAGAATCGCATTTACATCATCCCGCCGTTGACCGATATCACCTGCCCGGTGATGTACGACGCGTCGTCGGAGCAGAGGAAGCGCACCACCTTCGCGACCTCCTCCGGCTTTCCGATCCTTCCCATGGGAATGACATTCTTTATCATCTCCACCGGGGCGTCCTTGATCATATCAGTCTCAATGAGTCCCGGGGCCACGACGTTCACGCGGACGCCCTTTTTCGCTATCTCCGAGGCGATGGAGCGGCTCGCGCCGATGAGGCCCGCCTTGGCCGCGGAGTAGTTCGCCTGCCCCTTGTTGCCCATGATGCCGGCCACCGAGGCGATTGACACGACGGACCCCTTCTTGTTGCGGAGCATTCTTCTCATCACGGGCTTGGTCATGTTGTAAAACCCCTTCAGGGTCGTGTCAATGACCGAATCCCACTCGGCCTCGGACATCATGAGAAAAAGGTTGTCCGCGGTGATCCCCGCGTTGTTGACGAGGATATCGATGGCGGGAAAGCGGCTTACTATGTCGTTCACGGCCTTTTCAGCCTCGGCAGAATCGGCGACATCGAACCTGACCGTCTCGCCGTCGCCGCCGGCCGCCCTGATCATGGCCAGGGTCTCCGCTGCGGCCTCGTCGTTGGATCGGTAATTAACGATGACATAGCAGCCGTCCCGGCCCAGCTCGACGGCAATGGCCCTGCCGATGCCCCGGCTCCCGCCGGTGACGATGGCTATTCTCCTTCCCGTTGGTTCGCTCATGTAAATGTCCCTTTTTCCAATTTTATGCCTCTTCGGGGCGGAAGACCTGGAGTTCCATTTCGCCGATGAGCTCCGAATCAACTTTGGCCCGTCCCGCAATCACCGCGTAGGTGCCCTCGCTGGGGCCCTGCTCGATTATCGTCAGGATCCTCGTATTCACCGGTATCCGGTCGATATAAAACTCCGCCCTCTTTACTCCCACCAGCCAGCCCACTCTCCCCGATGGCCTGTCGCTGTGAAGCTCCTGCCAGCCGATGTTCACGCCCGTCGTCTGTGCCGCCAGCTCGATCAGGACAATGGGACTGACGCTCCCGTTGTCGAAGGTAGGCCAGTCCGGCGAGACGGTTGAGGCGGTGACACACCGGCTATCGCCGATCTCGACTATCTCCTGCACGAGCTTCATGGTGCCGCGATGGGGGATCATTTGTTCTATTGAATACATGGGCATGTCCGATCCGGCTATGGCATGATACCGTATCGTCACCGGCGGGTTAATGTCAATAAAAATATCTTGACAGACCTGTTATCAACAACTGTATCCTCTTGATATTGCTTTTAAAAAGCCCGATTATTTCCGCCCGGCGTTGCGCCCGCGATGGCTTGCAATCGAATAGTATCCGGTGCGATGAGACGGCCCATGACCGACATGCCCGAGAGGAGACATATGGAACAGCTTATAAACGAGCTCAAGGAAAAAATAATCGAAACCCTGGACCTGATCGATATCACGCCGGGCGATTTCAAGGAAAACGAGCCTCTCGTGGGCGGCAAGCTCGGCATCGATTCCATCGATATTCTGGAGCTTGCCATGATGATCGAAAAGGATTACGGCATCAAGATCGACAACAAGGAGCTGGGCCAGAAGGTTTTCTCCACGCTCCGGACCCTCGCCGAACACATCCAGAAGAATCGCAAGGGGTGACGGCCTTGAAGGGCATCCGCGTATTCATTACCGGCATGGGCATCGTGAGCTCACTGGGAAACAATGTGCGGGAGAATTTCGATTCCCTGAAGAAAAACAGCTCCGGTATAAAGCCCCTCAGCCTCTTCCCCCTTTCGGAAGGCAACCGGCACCCCGCAGCCGAGATTACCGGATTTCCCGGCGACACCGCTGTTCCGCGGACCCATAGACTCGCCCTGGCTGCTGCGCGGGAGGCCATGGCGGGAAAAAACATTATCCCCGATGCAGTCATCATCGGCACCACCACCGGCGGCATGGCCCTGACCGAAGAGCTCCTCAAGAAAGGCGAGAAGAACCCTGACGCATATCGCTATCATTCCACATCATCAGTTGCTGAATACTGCGCCGGCGCCCTGGGCTGCAGGGGCCTCATCATCACCGTCACCAATGCCTGCTCCTCCGGGACCGCGGCGATAAAGCTCGGCCTGGAGCTCCTCCGGACCGGCCAGGCCCGCCGCGTCCTTGCCGGCGGCGCCGACTCCCTCTGCCGCCTCACCTATTACGGGTTCAACTCCCTCCAGCTCATCGACCCGGAGGGAGCGCGGCCCCTGGACCGGTCGCGCCGCGGCATGACCGTCGCCGAGGGATCCGCCATGGTCCTCCTTGAAGCGTCCGGGACGGCGCCTGAAGACGCCATCGCCGAGGTGCTGGGCGGCGGCCTGAGCTGCGATGCCCATCATCCGGCGACGCCCCATCCGGAAGGGGCCGGCGCCCGCTCCGCCATGGACGGCGCCCTGAAAGACACCGGAGCGGGACCTTCAGCCATCGACTATATAAACCTCCACGGCACCGGAACGAAGGACAATGACCTGGCCGAGGCCCTTGCCATCGGCTCCCTCTTCGCCGGGACTGTCCCGCCCCTTTCTTCGATAAAGGGCGCCACCGGACACTCCCTGGCCGCAGCCGGCGCCATTGAAGCAGTCATCTGTTCCATGGCGATCCGCGAAGGATTCATTCCCGCCAACACCGGCTGCGCCGAGCCGGATCCGGACCTGGCGGTCCGGCCGCTCCTCGCTCCGACGACGGCGCGGGTCCGCACGGTATTATCCAACTCCTTCGGTTTCGGCGGCAACAACGCCTGCCTGGTCCTGGGCGATCCGGCGGTAAATCGCGAGGCCCCGCAGCCCGGTCCTCCTGCTTCCTTTGAGATCATCGCCGGCTCATGCGTGACCGGGGCCGGGGACCTGGCCCTGACCATGGCCCGCCTCAATGAAGGGAAGGCCTGCGGCGGCATTCTTCCCCTGGGAGACATATCAAAGAATCTGCCGGCCCGGGAGGTGCGGCGCCTGAAGCGCCTTCCCCGCCTTGCCCTGGCCCTGGCCATTGACGCGCGAAACAGCGCGGCCCAGGACCCGGCGTCGATCTTTTTCGGCACCGCCTGGGGCCCCCTGTCGGAGACCCATGATTTTCTGACAAAGCTCTTCGATTCGGACGAGCAGTTCACCAGCCCCACCGATTTCGTGGGATCGGTCCACAACGCCCCGGCCGGGCAGGCGGCCATATGGCTGAAAGCGACCGGCGCGAACATAACCACGACCGGCGGGGATTATTCCTTCGAGGAGGCCCTGGTGGCAGCGTCCCTGGCGGCCGGGAGCGGCGAGACACTGCTGGTGATGGGCGCCGATGAACACCATGAGACACTGTCGTCCCTCTTTGACGGATCGGTCAAGGCCGCCGAAGCTCCCTCGGACGGGGGCGGAGCCCTCTTACTTCAAAAAAATGAATCAACCGGTGGCATCAGGATATCCCCCCTCTTTTACGCATCTTCCTCTGCCGACGCGATCCCCTCAATGGTCCAGACCCTGGGCGGCGCCGGTCGGATTGAGGAAGCCTATGCCGCGGTCTTCGCCGGCATGCCGCTGGCAGCCGGGGATCTGTGCAAAAAGCAGCTGGATGAATTCCTGGGGTCGACCGCCTTTACCGGCCCGGTCATCGACTACCGGGCCCTTCTCGGCGAATTCGGCAGCGCCTCCGCTGTCGCGGCCGTGGTGGCGACGCAGTATGCAAAGGAAGGGACGCTCCCGGCGGCGCTCTGTTCAGGGACGGCCCTGCCCCTCGGGGGGAAGCGGATTCTTCTGCTGGGTCTCGGCTCTTCCGTAACAGCCTTTGAAATAATCGCGTAACAACGCCTATGAAGATCCTGCTCATATCCGCCAATACCGTGAGGGTGCCCTATTATATCTATCCGCTGGGACTGGACTATGTCGCCGGCGCCCTGGCAGGGAAGCACACGGTCAGGATAGCCGATGTCAACCTCAGCAAGAAAATCGACCCCCTCCTGGACATGATCCGGGAATTCAACCCGGACGCCATAGGGATATCCCTCCGCAACATCGACAACACCGATGTCAACGACACCAGGGGCTTTATCCAGACATACCGCACCCAGATAGCGGAGATACGGACCGTGTCCCGATCACCGATCATTCTGGGCGGCAGCGGCTTCACCATTTTCCCGAAGCAGCTCATGGCGGAGCTCAAGGCGGACTACGGGATCATCGGCGAAGGGGAGCGCCTTCCCCTGCTCCTGGAGGCCATTGAAGCGGGAACCGACGCATCGGCCATACCGGGAGTCATCACCGGGACCGGAGCTGAGAAGGTGCCTCCCCCCCTGGACGAGCCGTTCCGGAGGTCTTTCATAGGCGGCGATATCGCCCGTTTCTATATCGACCGGGGAGGAATTCTGAACCTCCAGACAAAACGCGGCTGCTCCTACAATTGCATCTACTGCACCTATCCCCATATTGAAGGCTCGGACCTGCGGCCCGTTCCCGCCGCCGAGGTGGCTCAAACGGCCCTGGAGCTCCAGCGCATGGGCGGAAAATATTTCTTCATAACCGATTCCGCCTTCAACTGCGACTATCATCACAGCGCCGAGGTGGCCCGGGCCTTTAAAGAGAAGGGCGTCTCCATTCCCTGGGGAGCCTTTCTCGCGCCGACGATGCCGCCGGAGGGTTATTACCGTCTCCTCCGTGACTCGGCCATGACCCACGCCGAATTCGGCACAGAGTCCCTTTCAAACACCATGCTCGCTTCGTACCGCAAGCCCTTCAACGTGAAGGATGTTCTCGCCGCCCATCGCGCGGCCCTGGACGCAGGCCTCTTCGTGGCCCACTACCTTCTCCTGGGCGGTCCCGGAGAGACCAGGGAAACCATCGGGGAAACCCTGGACAACGCCGAGGGCCTTGACAAAACGGTTCTATTCTTCTTCTGCGGCATACGGATCTATCCCCACACGAAGCTCCATGAGATAGCGGTCAGGGAAGGCCAGATCCGTGAAAGCGACGACCTGCTGGAGCCGGTCTTCTATCAGTCCCCCGGCATCGCGAGCGACGAGATAATGCGCCTCGTCAGGGAGCGCGCAGCGGGCCGCGAGAACTGGTTCGTCGGGACCACCAGCGCCAGCACCACCCGCCTGGTGTCGCGCCTCCACAAGCAGGGCCATGTCGGCCCCCTCTGGGAGCACATGATACGATGAGGAACGGCCCGACACTGGTCCCCCTGGCGCCGGCCCACCTTGTCGGCCTCGGCGCCTTTCAGGCTGCGGCGATCCTTGCCTTCGTCGACATCCGCTACGCCGCCATCCCCCTCGCCCTGTTCCTCGCCGTCTCCCTGGCTGCGCCCTTTTTCCCCGGCTTCGCCTATTACCTCCCCATCGTGAGCCGCGGGAGCAGGGACCGCCGCGCCGTGGCCCTTACCTTTGATGACGGCCCCGACCCGGCCGCCACGCCGCGCCTGCTGGAGCTCCTGGAGCGCCACGGTGTTCCGGCAACGTTTTTCGTCACCGGGCTCCGCGCCGCGGCCCACCGGGACCTGGTGCGGGAGATCCTTTCCAGGGGCCATTGCATCGGCAATCACTCCTACGGCCACTCGGTGGCGCTCATGCTAAAAAGCACGGCGCGCCTCCGCGCTGAAATATCCGCGGCCCAGTCCCTTCTCGCCGAATTCGGCGTCCGGACCTTCGCCTTCAGGCCGCCGGTGGGGATCACCAATCCCCGCCTCTGGCGCGCTCTTCTTGAAGAAGGTATGTACTGCGTCAATTTCAGCCGCCGCGCCGGCGACGCCGGCAACCGCCGCATCGGCGGCCTCTCGCGGAAAATCCTGAAGCGGGTGCAACCGGGGGACATCATACTGCTCCACGATGTCTCGCCGGGAAAAAATTTCGACACAGGCCGCTGGATTGATGAGGTTGAGTCAATCATCGCCGGCCTGCGCCGGATGAACATGGCCATCCTTCCCCTGGAAGATCTCATCGGCCGTGCCGTGATGTCCCGCTCCGCCGTCACCGGCCGCTCCAGTGGTCCTGCCGCGGCATTTTATGATTCCATCGCGGCTTCCTACGACGCCGAACGCGGATCGGAAAACCAGTCTCCGGTGTTTGCGCGGGAATACCATCTTTTCGAGAAACATTTTCTTCCGCGCCTGTCTCCTGAGCACCGGATCCTGGAGATCGGCGCGGGCACAGGCATCTACACAATTCCCCTGGCCAGGAGATGCCGGGAGGTCACCGCTGTGGAGATTTCAGAAAGCATGACCGTGAAGCTGAAGGAAAAAGCGGGCCGCGAAGGAGTATCCAATATCATCTATAAAAATATCGATATCAAGGCCCTGGAGCCGGGAGAGGCCTACGACGGCATCTGCGCTTTTTCATCGTTTGAATACATCCCGGGCCTTTCCCGGGTCATAGATATGGCTTCTCGGAATCTCAAGCCCGGCGGCATCATCTATTTTACGACAGCCCGGCGGTCTCTTTTAAGATTCTTCATACAGATCGGGAACGCCCTGCGCCAGGGTCTGTGGCTCCACGGCCGCTCCATCGGGGAAGTCAGGGAAATGCTCTCCTCCGCGGGTTTTGAGCGGATAGAGGTATCGTCCCACGTGATGAAATGGCCGCTCGTGGGGGGCCTATTGCTGGAAGCAATGGCGGTTAAGCCCGGCAGGAAAGGATAGGCTTTTTTTTCTTGACACCGGTCCGGGATTTTATTCTATTAATACCGCTATAGACAGACCGCCGAATTCAATCAAAAATGTTATGCACGGCAGCATAGACTGGAGTCTGATAAAAAGTTATTGTACCCATGAATAACAACTGGCATTTTTTGAAACACCCGAAGGAGAACGACTCGCTCGAAATCTCTGCCGAAGCTACCCTGGAACCTGACTCTCAATGGTTCGACGGACATTTTCCCGGCAGCCCGATACTTCCCGGAATAGCCCAGCTTTCATTGGCCTTTGATGCAATACAGGAGCATATGAAGCGGAACGGCCGCACGGTTTCGCTGTCGGGAATATCACGGGTGCGCTTCAGGCAATTCATAAAACCGGGCGATACGGTGCTGGTTACGGCGACGCCGGAAAAGAACGACCCCGCATGGTACAAATTCAGGGTGACCGTCGGGGGCCAGGTTGCCTGCAGCGGATCCATGAAGACCGCGCCGGCACCCAGCTGACAGCAATTCAACCCTGCATTTTCCAATTGGAGGAGGAACACAGATGGCAGATAAAAAATTAATTCTCCGCGTGGCGGAAATTCTCATCGACGAGCTGAAGCTCGAGGACGTGACGCCGGAGACATTCGATCCCAAGGTCGACCTTATCGACGAGCTCGGCATCGACAGCATGGACCTGACCACGGTAGTGCTCGTGTTACAGGACGAGTATGGCATCACCATCGACGAGGATGACTATCCCAAGCTGAAAAACGTTCAATTGATCGCGGATTACATTGAAGAAAAGTTGAAGGAAAAGTAAAAATTCATTACATTCGTCATACCAGCAATTACGAGGATGCCCATGAATGTTAAACACGCGAAAAAGCCTTCAGCTGACACGGGAAAAGGAGCGATGAAGTTTTCCCAGATCATTGCCAACCCGACGGTCCGGGAGAGGTGGGAAAAGGTGCGCCGCTGGTTTTTCCTCAGGGAATCCACCTATGACATGACCAACCGGTGCAACATCCGCTGCGACGGCTGCTATTATTATGAAGGCGAAAAGCAGTTCGCCCGGGAAAATAACACCCCCGGCGACTGGCGCGCCCTCATGGAAGGGGAAAAAAAGCGGGGCATCACCTATGTCGTTCTCGCCGGCGCGGAGCCCTCCCTGGTGCCGGAGCTGTGCCAGGCCTGCCATGACGTCATCCCCCTGGGAAGCATCGCCTCCAACGGGTTCAAGCGGATACCGGAATCGGTGGGCTACAGGATCCACATCTCCGTGTGGGGGAACGATGAATCGAGCCGGCGCATACGCAACGCGAAGAACCTTCTTGCAAAGCAGATTGAAAACTACCGGAACGACCCCCGCGCTGTATGGGTCTACACCTTTACCCGGGAGAACATAGACGAGATCTACGAAGTGATGGAGATGCTCTCGAATAACGGCTGCCGCGCCACCTTTAACATGTTCTCGGCGCCGGTGGGCTACAAAGGCGGGCTCCGCCATGACAGCGAAACACTGGCCCGGACGCGGAAGGCGATGATGGACATCCTGAACAAATACCCTGACAACGTCCTCTATTCTCCCTACAACGTGGTGGCCCACACGCACCGCCTGGGCCTGCACGACCTGTACGCGTGCTCCTATCCGCGGATGAACCCCTCCACCGATATCGGCCTCGGTAGGTCCTTCCGGCAGTACCGGGCGGACCTCTCCTGGGACCGGAGCGTCTCCTGCTGCGTGCCTGACACCGACTGCGTCGACTGCCGGCACTACGCCTCTGGAAGCGCAGTGGTCACGGCGCGGCTCTACCGTCACGGGACTGACCCGACCGCCTTCAAGGCCTGGCTCGACTACGTCGACACCTATCTCGCGGTATGGGTCATGGGCTACGAAAAAGGGAAAAACCTGCTGGATCGGATGACGCCCCCGCCGGGTCACGAGCTATAAACGGCAGCCAGACCGGCCGCCGTTTACCGACCGCACCGGCACGAGAAAACACTTGAGGAGTACGACATGAATACCGTCAGTTCATTGCTCGACAAGGAATGGTACGAGCGATACAAGAAGATTTCAAAGCTCAACATCCGGAGCTCCATATACGATGTGACCAACAACTGCAACCTCCGCTGCAAGGGATGCTTCTTTTTCTCCTCCGACGAGCACAAGAAATCCCCGGACGAGCCGGACATCAAAAAATGGGAGGCCTTTGTCGACAAGGAAAAGGAGCGGGGCGTCAATCTCGCCATCCTTATCGGCGGCGAGCCCACGCTCTTCCTGGACCGGGTCGAGGCCTTTTACAAGCGCCTTCCCACCTACTGCGCCACCAACGGCATCATCAAGGTCCCGCGGGACCGTTTTCCAGACATGATGGTGGGCATTTCCCTCTGGGGCGACGAGGAGGACGAGAAGACACTGCGCGGCCGCGATGTCTTTTCAATCTCCCGGAAGAACTACGAGGGCGATCAGTACACCTATTACCTCTATACGATAACGCCGAAGCAGATCGGCAAGATCGAAAAGATCATCAACAAGATACGGGACGCGGGCCTGAAGGTGCACATGCAGCTCCTCTCCAACGACGAGGGAGTCGACGGCTTTTCCTGGACCGGCGAGGAGCTTGCCGCCATCCGTTCCGAGATGGACGACATGCTGGACCGGCACCCGGACACGGTCATCTCCTCGAAGTATTATCACGAGATCATAACCACCGGAAAAATGCTGGGCCGCCCCTTCGGCTGGAACGAGTGCCCCTCGGTGACGAAGCCCCTGGACAAGCGCAATCCCCAGCCGAAGCGCCTCATTGAGTTCATCCGCTGGGCCGCGGACCTCCAGACCATGCACCGCTGCTGCACCTCCGAGACCAGGGACTGCTCCACCTGCAAGGACGGCGCCGCCCACATGAGCTGGGTCATGGTGAACAAGAGGGCCCACCTGCGCTCGACCAGGGATCTGCAGAACTGGATCGAGGTCTACGAGATGTTCGCGAAGCTCTACAAGTTCATACCGTGGTAATTGATGGACTCAAAACAACCCGTCATCCTCGCATACGACATGGTCTCCCCCCTGGGGACCGACCTGGAGACCCAGTGGAAGCGCGCCGTCAGCGGCGAAAGCGGCATCGGTAAACTCACCCGTTTCCCCTATAACGACGACTTCCCGGTGCAGATAGCGGGCCAGGTGCCGGATATTGACATCGCTCCCTACCCGTTCCTGTCTCCCCGTGAAATGGCCCACTGGACCTCGCCGATCTTCAAGAATTCCATGCTGGTGGTCCACCGGGCCCTTGAAAAAAGCGGCATAGAGATTACGCCGGAACTTTCGCCCCGTGTGGGCATCACCTTCAGCACCGCCGTCGGCGGCCTTGACGCGGTCATAGCCGCGGACCGCCTCATGGTGAAGGACAACAGGCTCCCGAACCCCTTCACGAACCCCAACTCCTGCATCAACATGGTGGGCGGGAAGGTCTCGATCCTGACCGGCGCCACCGGCCCCATCACCGCCACCATCACGGCCTGCGCCACCGGCTCCACCTCCATGATCATCGGGTCGATGTTCCTCAGGCAGGGCCTCGCCGACGCGGTCATCTGCGGCGCCGTCGATTGCCCCCTGGTGGAGCCGATCGTGGCCGGCTTCGCCACCATGAACGGCGCCTTCAAGGATAAGAAGGACAAGCGGGAAGATCCCGGCGCCGCGAGCCGTCCCTTTTCAGCGGACCGGCGCGGCTTCGTCGTGTCCGAGGGAGCGGCCTGCGTCATCATAGCGACAAGGGAATTCGCCGATGCCCACGGCCTGAAATACGAGCTGGCCATAGCCGGCCACGCCATGACCTCGGACGCCTACCACTTCGTCGCCCCCAACCCTGATACCGTGACCCGCTGCATCGCCGAAAGCATCGCCTCAGCCGGCCTCACGCCGGAAGACATCGACGCGGTGAACGCCCATGGCACCTCCACCAAGATCGGTGACAAGGTTGAATTCGATTCCTTAACGAAAATTTTCGGAAGCTCCATTCCCCCGGTTTCGGCGAACAAGTCCCAGATCGGCCACGCCATGGGCGCCTCCAGCGGCATAGAGTCAGTCTTCGCCCTGGAGGGAATGCTGAAAGACACGGTCCTTCCCACCATCAACTACAATGCGGACCCGGAGCTGACCCTTGACTGCGTTCCGGATGGGGCCCGAAAGCTCGAACAGGAGTTCGTGCTGAAGAACGCCTTCGGCTTCGGCGGGTGCAATTCCTGCATCGTGTTCCAGCGTACAAGGCAAGAGTATCCCTCCGTGTCGTTATGAATTTCCACAGCCACCAAAATTGATATCCACTTCCAGATTAAGAGACATAACATGCTTTACTGGCACCGCGTCTGGATCCAGCAACTCCTTTGTATGACCATTATGTACCCGGAACATCGCCGCCGCATTTTTTAAAATTTGCTATACAACTGCAGGTTCTTGATAGTACCATGTTACAGATGACATGAGCCGTTCTGTGAAAATAGTCAAGTTCCTGAAACGAGGTACGTTCGATGAATTACACAGCCCGCCAGACGCTCGAAATCAAAGGAAGCTTTCTGTACCTGGTGCTTGTATGCACCATCGTATTCATTTCAATCGCCTTCCAGGTTATGGCCAGTGTGAGCCCGATTAACTACGCCTTTACCATGGTGTTCGGGTTGACCATGATCACCATGTCCTCATTGATTTACCGGGGGAAAAGAAAGGGCAACCACGCCGATGCTTTAAAATGGAGCGTCGCCCTCCTCAGTGTCCTGTTCACCATGATATCCAAGTATAACTACGCGAGGACCATGGACTGGACCTATGCCGCTCAGTGCTACCATCTCTCGGCCCTGTCCGTCTGTTTCATTTCGATCCAGCAGTTCCTGTACAATAAAAAAATAATCATCGCGTCGGCGCTGATTTTTTTCATCAACTGGCTCGTCTTCCTCTATATCGCGTATTCGAACGGGGTGACCTTCCATCCCCAGTCCGTGATAGGCGGCATCGTCGTCCATGATGGCATCCAGATCCACCGGGAAATATTTTTCTTTTTAGTGATGTGCATCATCACCTTCGCCTCGTATCGCAACATACCCGTCATAGATGATTACGATCGCAGGAATGAGAAGCAGCAGGCGATAATCATGCAACAGGCTAATGACGAGAGGGCCCTGGTGGCGGAGATACGGGAAAACATGAATTTCTTCTTCCACGAGGTGGATCAGCAGACCAGCGCCGTCAGCGCGTTCCACGACAAGATGCAGAGCCTGGCGTCGACATTCGAGGAGATATCGGCGTCGACGGAGGAACTCCTCGGCACGGCTGACAACATATCAGAGCTTGCCGCCGACCATATCGACCAGAATAAAACGATGGAAGAGATTGTAAATCAGTTCAGCAAAATCAAGGGTGAAACGAAGGTCCACCTCGACAGCATGCTTGAGGACATCACCGCCGTGGTACGCAAGTCCACCACCGGCAGCGAGCGACTCGGGGTCGTCGAGAGCACCATCGAGAGAATAAAGGAACAGGGCGGCATGATATCGGAAACGGTGAATATCATCGTGGATATCGCCGACCGCATCAATCTCCTTTCTCTGAACGCCGCCATCGAAGCGGCCCGGGCCGGCGAATCAGGCCGGGGTTTCGCCGTTGTGGCCGATGAGATAGGCAAGCTCGCGGTCCAAACGTCCGACAGCATCAAGCAGATCGAGACGATACTCTCCATGAACACGAAAACAACCACCGACGGCGTTGAGATCATACGATCCGCCGCGGTAATCATCAAGGATATGATCAGTGACATTAACGCGAGCTCGGAGAAGATCAGGACACTGAAAGACAGCATCGCGGCGGAGGGAGGGCACATAAACGTCATAACCGGTCAGGTGATAAAGAACAAGGACCTTGCGAACACCATCGGTACCGGAACCGGGGAGCAGAAAATCGCAATCCAGAACGTTTCAAAATCAGTGGAAAGCGCGAACCACGACCTGACGGGCATGGTGCAGGGAATTGAAGAAGTCACCGGCGCCTCGCGCAACATCTACGAAAAGGCAAAAGACCTCATTGAAAAATCAGGGCGCCTTACTATTGCCCGCCAGGATGATTTGCTGGCCCGCTAAAATCATCTAACGCCAGCAAGGAGGTGACACAGTAATTCACTCTGAGAAACGCATTCGGCTTCGGCGAATGCAATTCCTGCATCGTGTTCCGGCGGGTGCGGTAATAAGGCCGGAGCGCAGCATAAAACGAGGAGTATCCTTCCATGGTCTGCATTTCCGACATACACTTCGGGGCTAATCTATCAGCCCATGTAGAGCGTTTCGTTGAAACCGCCCGGGACCGGCGCCTCAATGCGGACCGGATCGTTATCATAGCCGGGGACATGACCCAGCACGCCACCGGGCCGGAATACAGGGACGCGCAGAATCTGCTCCATGCCCTCCTTAGCGCGGGCCTTCGAGTGGTGCTCACGCCGGGAAACCATGACTTCGGCGACTGGATCGGGGAATACATCTACACCAACCGGAAGGCGAGGAGCCGCTACCGGGCCCTGATGGCGCCGGTATTCAGCCAGGAAGAGATAATCGCGGTGGAGGATTACGACTCCATTATGCGCTGCGGTAACAATATTTTCGTGGCCCTGAGGAGCACCCACCGCGGCAAGGCCCGTTCCCTGGGCGTCATCGGCATCAACCGCATCAGGAAGAGGCAGGTGCAATGGGCCGCGTCGCGTCTTGCGTCCATTGACACGGCCGGAGCAAAACTTCACCTGGTAACGCACCGGAGCCTCTGGCGCGAGTCCGGGGACCATCATGAAGGGATTTACCGCCCCGCCATCATTGAAAAACATCTGCTTGAAAAATTCAGGTTCCACTCGATCATTCACGGCCATAATCACCGTTATCTCTTCGCCTGCACCTCGACTCCGCACCGGGGAATCCCGGTCATACGGCTTTCCCTGCCGACCATTTCCGACCGGAACAGGAAGAACCGGATCGGCTTTGTCCGGTGGGACGCCCCCTATGGCGGGATCCCGGAATTCATCGAGTTGTAACTGCCGTACCGGGATACAATGATCCGGCGGATTCAATCCCGCGAAAGGACCTCGATGCCGAAATAGTGCAGGACCAGCACCAGGAGACCGATTCCGGCGAAGAGGAATCCGAACCAGTAGACGGCCAGGCCGGTCCGAAGTTTCAGGTCCGCCACGAGTCGCGCGGTCTCTGGCTTCCCGCGCAGGTAAAGGATTTCGACCTGCCTCCCGTCAAGGTCCTTCCAGGCCGTGTCGCCTCCCCTGGAGCGGACCGTGTAGGAAATTCCGCCCTCGGCGACAAAGGAAGCGGTCAGGGTGACATTATCATCGCTGTCCGTGACGGTCCGGGCCACGCCCTTCGCCTTCACTCCCCTCAGTTTCAGGAAGCGCCAGCGGAGATATTCTTTGAGCCCCAGGATGAGGGAAAAAATGCCTATCCCGATATAAAGCGCGCTGAATAGTACGGCATCCTCCATTATGGTATTCCTTACAGTGTTTGATTTGGATAACGGCCCGTTTCATTAGATAATCAGCCATTCCACTATTAATCAAGAAAAAATTCTCCATATCCGAACAGCAGCCCGGCGCTATAAGCTATAAAGTACTTGCTATTTTTCCAACGGTATGACAGCCTATATTTTCGGTACTCATCCATCGATACCGGATAATGCCGTCATCACAGTGCACCCGAGCCATGAATGCGGAAACAATAACCTGGGTTTTTCTCATCGGAGGCGGAGTCCTCATGGCGCTCGAACTGGCCGTCCCCGGACTTATCGTCGTTTTTTTCGGCGCGGCCGCCGTCATCACCGGGCTCCTATCGCTATCCGGCATCGTCACCGATATCACGACCCTCCTTGTCATATGGGTCGTCCTGTCGCTGGCCCTGGTCCTCCTGCTGCGCCGCTTTGCCATCAGGCTCTTTCCTTCGGAGAGCAGCTACCGGCTCGTCGAGGACGACGTCGACGCCATCGGCAGGATCGTCGACGTGGTCGCCACCGTGAGCGAATCCGGCACGGAGGGAAGGATCAGCTACAACGGAACCACCTGGCCCGCCATCTCCTCCGGCGGGCAGATCAGGAAGGGACGCAAGGCGCGTATTCTTTACCGCGACAACATATCATGGGTCGTCGAACCCGTACCCGAAAAGCGCCGTACAGACCGGTAGCCATTCGAACCACACCACATAACAAAAGGAGGTAGTATCCGCCATGTTTACAGTATTCACCATTGCAGTGCTCGTGATCCTTTTCATCCTCTGGCGAACCATGGTAATAATACCCATGCGGGAGGCCGGGATACTGGAGCGGCTGGGCAAGTTCAAGAAGCGCCTTGATCCCGGCTTTCACGTGCTGGTTCCCTTCATCGACCGTGTCGCCTACCGCCACGAGATGCGCGAACAGGTCCTGGATATACCCAGCCAGTCGTGCATCACCCGCGACAACGTCCAGGTCGAGGTCGATGGAATCGTCTACCTGAAGGTCATGGACCCGGAGAAGGCGAGCTACGGCATCGGCAACTACTACGACGCGTCCATAAGCCTGGCCCAAACCACCATGCGCTCCGAGATCGGGAAGCTCGACCTGGACGACACCTTTTCGGAGCGCGAGCGCATCAACGAGAGCATCGTGCGCGAGATCGACAAGGCCTCCGGCCCCTGGGGGATCAAATTCATCCGCTACGAGATCAGGAACATAACGCCGTCCCAGCACATGATGGACACGATGGAAAAACAGATGGAGGCGGAGCGCCAGAAGCGCGCGGCCATAACCATCGCCACCGGCATGAAGGAGTCCGACGTGCTGGTCTCCGAAGGGGTCAAGCAGGAGACCATCAACGTGTCCGAGGGGAAGCGCCAGCAGCGCATCAACGAGGCCACCGGCCGGGCCCGCGAGATACAGCTCATTTCAGACGCCGCGGCCGGAGGCATCACCCGCATCGCGGACGCCATCCAGAAGCCGGGGGGGCAGGCGGCGTTGCGGATGCGCATGATCGAGCAATTCCTCGCTGAAATGGGGAAGATACTGGAAAAATCCCGCCTCACCGTGGTGCCCGAGGGGCTTGCCAACATCAAGGGCTTTTTCGAGGGTCTGGGCCGGGTAAGCGCCGGCATGGCGGGGGCAGTTCCCACTGATCCGTCCGTCGCAACAAAGAACAAATAGGAGGGCCTTATGTTCTGGTTTAATCTGATAATATGGACGATCATCGGTTTGATAATAGCCTTCAAATTTATCCGATCTATTCGGATAGTGCCGCAGCGGATGGAATACATCGTCGAGCGCCTGGGCAAATACAGCAAGACCTTGAAGCCGGGATTTCACGCCCTCGTGCCCTTTCTCGACAAGGTGACCTACATCCAGGACCTCCGCGAAGAGACCATCAACGTGCCCCCGCAGGAGTGCTTCACCAAGGACAACGTCAAGGTCGAGGTCGACGGCGTGCTCTATATCAGCGTTGTAAACGCCGAACGGGCGAGCTACGGCATCACCGACTACCGCCTGGGCGCCATCCAGCTCGCCCAGACCACCGTCCGCTCGGTGATCGGCATACTGCAGCTGGACACCACCTTCGAAGAGCGTGATCTCATCAACGAGAAGATCCTCGACGTGCTTCTCAAAACCAGCGAGCACTGGGGGATCAAGGTCCACCGCTACGAGGTTAAAAACATCGTGCCGCCCGAATCGGTGAAGAAGGCGATGGAGCAGCAGATGAGCGCCGAGCGCGAGCGCCGGGCCATGATAGCCAAGGCGGAAGGCGAAAAGGGGAGCCGCATCAGCAAGTCGGAGGGATTAAAGGCGGAGCTCGTGAACACCTCCGAGGGTGAAATGCAAAGACGCATAAACGAGGCCGAGGGACGCGCGAAGGAGATAGAGTCACTGGCATCAGCCACGGCCGAGGCGATCGAGAAGATAGCCGCCGCCGCGAGCAGGCCCGGCGGCTCCGACGCCGTGCAACTCCAGCTCGCCGGACAGTATATGGATACGCTGGGTCGAGGGGCGCGTCCGGAAACAACGGTGCTTCTGCCGGCGGACCTGACGAACCTGAACGGCCTCCTGGCTTCCCTCGGGCTTTTCACCTCCGGTTCCGAATTCGGCAAATAGCGGCCGGCTCCGCTCCCCGGGGGACAGCTCATGCTAGAACGTTTTGCCCGTGTCGTGCGATCCTTCATGGACCGCCGCGGTGATGGCCCGCGCGGGCCCGCCCGCATCATTGAGCGCCTTCTGAGGGAACTCAATGAAACCGTCCCTAGGCGGGCAGCGGCGGCGGCCGGCATCAGGGAGCGCATGCGGGAGATCGAGGCCGAATGCGGGGAAATCCGCGCAGGGGACGGCATATCGGGCTCCTCCCTGCGCAGGGCCGAAGAGCAGCTTGCCGCCGCCCGTGTCTCCCACGCCGAAGCAGTAGCCTCCCTGAACGCCTTCATTGATGACAGGAAGCGAAAGATACAGGAAGCCCTTGCTTCGCTCAGGGAAAGGGAGCGGGCCGAATGGCAGCAACGGTTCGACCTCCAGATGGACCGTTTCAAGGAAGCCGTGCGATACGGCGAAGGCATGCCGACGGACGGATCAACCCGGCCCGCACGCACGGAAGAGGCCCGCAGAAAGGCGGCCCGGATCCGCGCCATGGCCTGCCGGGCGGCGAATGAAACCATCCGCGCACGCATCGATGAAATGGCGGACGCCGCCGACGCGATACTGGACTACCTCGCGGAGCATCCCGCATCGAGCGCTTCGGCGAGGGCCTTTGCCGTGTATTACCTTGACGCCGCCCTGAGCATCGTGGACGGTTATCTGGAGCTTTTAAAAAGGGAGGGCGCGCCCGCTGTGGACGCACGCCTGCGCGCAGCCGAATCAGCCATCTCGGACATGGCGCCCGCGTTCAAGAACATCCTCGGAAAGATAATGGAGCGAGATCTCATCAATCTTGACGCCGAAATCGCGGTGCTGAAAAAAACGATCCGCTCCGACAATATCGAGTGAGCCCGGCAGGAATAGCGATTATAAATTTTGGTTGTTAAATATCCCCCCATTTCCTATTAATGGCATGTTTTTTTAAATGACTGGCATTGAAGGAATGACCGGCAGGTTATACAAGACGAGAACATGAAAGCGCCAAAGAACAGACGAGTCTTTGTCATAGGGTACGGGGCGGCGACTCCCCTGGGGAGCACCTTTGAATCGTCCTGGGAGCGGGCCGTCCGCGGCGAGGCCGGCTTCAGGCATGTGACCAGGTGCCATGTCCAGACCGCGTGCAATGTCGTCGGAGAGATCCCGGACTGGGACCCCCGGTCCCTCGATTTCACCGATGAAAAAGAGATATATAACTGGAACGCAGACTTCGTAATCCTCACCATGGCCGTGTGCCAGGAGGCGATCCGCCACGCCCGGCTGGAGATCAACGCTGAAACCGGGCCCCGCACCGCCTGCCTCATCGGCTCGGCCCTGAACGGCTCCGACGCCTATCGCGTGGCCATGGAAAACTACGTGAATCACGGGCCGCTGAAGGTGAGCCCCTACCTCCTGCCGAACCTGTGTGCGAACCTCCCCTCCGGAAAGGCCGGGATGCTCCTGGGATTCACCGGGCCCATCTTCTCTCCCGAGGGGGCCTGCGCCTCCGGCAACTACGCCATCGGCATCGGGTCCCGCATGATACGGGACGGCGATGTGGATTTCGTCCTGGCCGGCGGCGTCGACACCTGCATCATTCCGGAGATCATCCACGGTTTCGAGAACATGAACGCCACCATAAAGATCAAGGCCGGCGACCGGGCCCATGATGACCCGACCCAGGCGTCCCGGCCCTTCAGCGCGGACCGCAAGGGCTTCGTCCTGTCTGAGGGCGCCGGTATTCTCGTCCTGGCAGCCGACGACATGATAGCCCATTACGGCTTTACGCCCAAGGCCGAGGTCCTGGGGATCGGGTGGAACTCCGACGCGCACCACATCACGCGGCCCAACAAGGATACCATCGTGCGATGCATCCGCATGGCCATCGATGACGCCGGCCTGGAGACCAGGGACATACAGTACGTCAACGCCCACGGCACGTCGACGCCGAAGGGCGACATCACGGAGGTCCAGTGCCTGAGAGAAGTCTTCGGCGCGCACCTGGAGAAGATGCCCGTGTCCTCCAACAAGTCGCAGATCGGCCACACCCTGGGCGGCGCCGCCGCCATCGAGGCCTCCTTCGCCATAGAGGGTATGCGGCGCGGCATCATCCTTCCCACGGTGAACCACGTCCCGGACCCGGAAATGGACGGCGTCGACGTGGTCCCCAACGAGGCGCGGAAGCAGAATCACGACCTCATCATGTCCAACTCCTTCGGCTTCGGCGGAACCAACTGCTGCGTCGTATTCAGGGGGGTATAGCGTGAAGCCGAAGCCATTTCTGCCTGAACAGTTCGACGGCGACGGCCGCTTCGTCCGCGACAGGAACAGCGGACTGGTGTGGCACCGCTGCCAGCACCGGACCCTCTATGCCGACACGGATCGCTCAGACGTGGTGTACCATTCAAACTACCTGCGCTACTTTGAGCTCGGCAGGGCCTCGCTCATGCGCGACACCGCCTACCCCTACCGGGAGATCGAGGATAGCGGCTTTGTCTACCCCATCATCGACCTGGGCATCACCTTCTACCGGCCCCTCTACTACGACGATCTCATGTGGGTCCATACCCGTCCCATCGAGCTCGAGCGGGTCAAGCTGAAGTTCGACTACCTCATCACCCTGGCCGAGACCAACGAGCTCGTCTGCCGGGGCTTTACACAGCACTGCGCCCTGAACAAGGCGGGGAGGCCCGTGGCGGTCGACCCGAAGACAGTCCACCTATGGAAGAGCTTTCCAAAATAAAAGGCCCTTCACGGCTCCCCCTGTCGCTGCCGGTGGCCGATTACCTCCGCGACCACCTGTTCAACGGCAGGGCCGTTTTTCCCGCCGTGGAGGCGATGCGGGTCCTGGCGGATTCCGCTCGTTCCGCGGTGCCGGGCCTGGACGTGAACATCATCACCGGGGCCGATTTCAGCAAGTTCCTTTACATCGACCCCGCCATGACCATGGTCGAGGCCTTTAACGAAATCGAATCCGAAGGCGGCGTCGTGCGGTCAAGGCTCGTCACGGTACGGAAGCAGGGAACAACATCCATCACCCGGGCCGTGAGCCACGTTTCCCTCTCCTTTCCGGGGCATTATCCGGCCGGGGCAGCCGAGCCCATTGACCTGGTCCTCGGCCTGGAAGGTATATGCCTCCATCCTGAAAAAGAGCGGATCTACTCCGAGCTGGTGCCGTTCAAGTCCGCCTATCAGAACATCGAATCGCTCCACCTGTCGGAGGAGGGAGCCATTGCCCTGGTCAGCGGCGGCTCCGCCGATGCCCCGTCCGAGCCCCTGGGCTCTCCCTTTCCCCTGGACGCGTCCTTCCACGGCGCCTGCGTGTGGGGCCAGAGGTACCGGGGCATCGTGGGATTCCCGGTCCGTCTTGACGCGAGGATCATTCATTCCATAACCAGGGCCGGCGAAACCTATATCTGCAGGGTTCTCCCCCGCTCAACAAACAAAGACCTTCTGGTATACGACCTCTGGATATACGACAATGGCGGCATATTATGCGAGGAAGTCCGGGGCCTCCAGATGAGGGACGTGAGCGGCGGCACTCTGCTTCCGCCGCAGTGGATCGGCGAGGGCACAGGGGATCCCCTGTCGGAAATCCGCGGCCGCTGCACAGACATGGCCCTCATAGAGCTCGATACGATCACCGCTCCCTGCGAAAAGATCTTTTCCGGCCCGGAGCTTAAGCGCTCCGCTTCCATGCGGGAAAAGAGGCGCCTCACCTTCTGCTCCGCCCGCCTGGCCCTGAAACGGCTCTCCCGGAGACAATCCGGCAATGACATGGCTACCGCGCCGGAGGAGATCAATACGATCCACTCCGACGGAAGGCCCCGGTGTCCCCTGACAGGGAGCGGCGAAGAAATTTGCTGCACCGCCTCCCACGATTCGCGCTTCGCCATCGCAGCGGTGTCGGAAAACCCCATCGGCATAGACGTGGAGGAGATCACCCCGAGGGTGCTCAAGGGCCAGGGCCACTATATGAACGAAGAGGAAATCTCCCTGGTCAAAGGCCATCCCCTGGGCGAAATGGAGGCGTCCATCAGGGTATGGTCCGCCAAGGAGGCCCTGTCCAAGGCGACGGGACTGCACCTGACGGAGACCTGGGGCAAGTCGGCGGTAACAGCCATTGGAGAGAAATCCAGCCTTATCAGAATCGAAGGTAAAAAATATGAGGCCCTACATGCAAGGGTGGAGGGCCATCTGGTGACGCTGATTGTGCTTGAATAATGCAAATTTGATCAATATGTCATTATCTCATATCATAATGACGAGACTTGTTGCAAAACTGCGTCTCGCGCTCGCAGGATAGCCCCTGCGGGGGGCTTGTAAGGGGCTTCGCCCCTTAACCCCGATTAAAAGATTCAGATTTGCAACAACTCTACTTGTTTACTTTATTTCTTTTTTACCCGCATCGGGCGTATTTGTTGCAATAAACTTCTTTACAGCATCCAGCTGAGCCGGTGTTGCTTTTAGTGTAAGGTTGTCATTGCCTATGTTAAAACGGATCTGATAATTCTGACGATTTTGGATCGCCTTTTGAATATCCGGGGTTAACGTTATTCTGCCGGTTAATGTGCATATATTGGTCATTTGCACATTTATGCTTTGACCTGATCCGATTTGTGTTTGCATAACCTTATTGTTATCGATTAATTTAACCATGAAGTTTTTGGCATCGCATAGTATATAGACATCGTTTCCAAGGGGCGCGCCCTGATATCCAATTATTGGAATGATCTGAGCTCCAAATTCAAAACTCACCGTTGGATTTGAAACTTTGCCCCTAACGATTTCTTTTTTATATAACGCACGGCGGTTATCTATCTTAGCATCAGTCACCTTGTGCCACATGTCGGCGGTAACAATGGTACTTCCCTTGAAAGGATCATCCTTGACTATGACATCAAAGGACCTGCATCCGGCAGCCAATAAACCAATAATAATAA
Organism: Spirochaetota bacterium; assembly: GCA_017999915.1. Lineage (NCBI taxonomy): Bacteria > Pseudomonadati > Spirochaetota > Spirochaetota bacterium. Next base: position 10,578 of record JAGNKX010000017.1, on the reverse strand, counting down.
ATACAACAAACCTCTTCATTAATACCCTCCTGAATTGTTATAAATACATGTGATGATGGAATATTGAACCGTGAACAACATTATCAATATTATTTATGCACCACTTCTATTTCGTATCCGGAAAAACGGGAAAATGACAAAATTTTTTCCATCCAGTTAATTTTGTTTGATAAATTGAGGGACCGGTGTTAATGCGTTTATTCGGTATAGCAGCGTACATACTCTGAAATAATATAACGCCGGGCAATGAAACTAATTTTTATAATGATGCTGTCCTACCTGGCCGGGTCGGTTAATTTTTCCATCCTGCTGTTCCGTTTCCTGGGCAAGGGGGACCCGCGTAAAAGCTACAGCGGCAACGCCGGCGTGACCAACGTGTACCGCCTGGCGGGGCCGGTGTGGGCCGCGGCGGTGCTCCTCCTCGACATCGGCAGGGCCGTGGCCGTGGCCCTTATCGCGACATGGATCCTTTCGCCGGTACAGGTCCCCTGGGCGGGACTTGCCCTCGTGGCCGGGAACACCTATCCCTGTTTCCACCGGTTCCGCGGGGGCAAGGGCGTGGCCAACTACCTGGGATTCACCGCGGTGGTTACACCGGCCGGGGCGGTCGTGTCCGCCATTGCCTGGGTCCTGGTCTACCTTGTGAAGAGACTGCCCTTCGTGGCCTCCTTTGCCATGATCGCCGTGCTGGCCCTGGGAACCATAGCCGCCTGCGACTACAGCGCGGTTGCGGCGGTTGGTTCTATCGTCACGGCGCTTTTCATTGTCTTCAATCACCGGAAAAACATAATGGAAATGATGGAGAGGGCAAAAAAGGAGGAGCCCCCCGACAGGGACGAGGGTTGAATAAAATACCCCGCAGCAAGCTGCGGGGCATTTTGTCGCATAATGTTTTGCGATCAGGCCTCCCTGAGGAGCTTTTCGCCGTTCACTATCTTCTGGTCCTTCACGATGCGCTTCACCAGGCCGGAGAGAACCGTGCCCGGTCCCGATTCCACGAAAACGGACGCGCCGGCTTCGCAGGCGGCGAGCACCGATCTCTCCCACTGGACCGGGCTCGAGAGCTGGTCCACCAGCTTTTTCTTAATCTGTTCCGGGTCGCTTTCCATGGCGCCGGTCACGTTGTCTATGAATTCAAGCCTGGGCCTGGCGAAGGCGAACTCCGCGAGAAATTTTTCGAATTCCTCCGCCGCCGGCTTCATCAGGGATGAATGGAACGGCGCGGACACGTTGAGCTCCACCGCCTTGCCGGAGCCTCCCTCGTTGATCATCGCTACGGCGCGGCTCACCACCGCTGTCTCGCCTGAAAGCACCACCTGCTGGGGGGAATTGAAGTTAGTGATCTCGATAACGCCCTCCTTCGAGCATCGGGAGAGAACCTCCTCGAGCTTTTCCCGTTCCGTGCCGATGACCGCCGCCATCTTACCCGGCGTATTTTTCACGGCCTTCTCCATAAGCTCGCCCCGGCGGCGCACGATCCTCACCGCGTCCCTGAAGTCGATCACGCCGCAGTGCACCAGCGCCGTGTACTCGCCGAGGGAATGGCCCATGACGATGTCCGCCCGTTGGCCCCGGGCGTCAAGGGCCATGGCGAAAGCGGTCCCCATGACCAGAAGGGCCGGCTGCGTGTTGGGGGTGCGGGTGAGCTCCTCGTCGGGACCTTCGTCGATAAGGGCGCTCAGGGGAAATCCGAGGATGTAATCCGCGGCGCTGAAAAGCTCTTTCTGCTCAGAGGTCAGGGTGCCGAGCTTGCCCCGCATCCCGACGGACTGCGATCCCTGGCCCGGAAACATGTATACCGTTTTTTCGCCCATAGCGCCCCCTTTCATTTCTGCTCAAATTCGAAGTATTTCATGATGGCTTCGCGGTCGTACTTGCCGGTCGAGGTGGCCGGCATTGTCGCCACCGTCCGTATCCGCCGCGGCACTGCATAGCGTTCCAGGGCGCCCGCCATGCACGCGCGGGCTTCCTCTTCGCTCATGTCGGTTTCGATGACTGCGGCTATGTCCGTTCCCCTTCCCCTGCTGCCGCTCATTGATATCACGCAGGCGTCCCGGACTCCCGGAAGCCGTTTTATCTTATCCTGCACCTCATTTAAATCAACCCTTTTTCCGCCGACCTTCACCACGCCGTCGGCCCTGCCGAGGAGGGTGATGCGGCCGCCGCCGGCGGCCATGGCCCGGTCCCCGGTCATGAAAAAGCCCTTGCCGTCCACGGGAAGGTCCGGAGAGATAAAGGGCGATTTTACACAGAGGCGGTCATGGCTGATTTTCCATTCAAGGCACTCAAAGGGCTCCAGGTCGTTGCGCCCCGTCGCCGATGACTTGCAGGCGATCCCTCCCGTTTCGGTGGAGCCGTATATCTCTTCCGGCCCGACGCCGGTCCGGCGGTAAAATGCTGCCGCGTCCTCCCTGTCCAGGGGCCCGGCCGATGAAAAGGCCAGGCGGAGCTTCGGCGCGTCCATGTCGGCGCCCTTGAGCAGGCGGTAGTGGACCGGAACGCTCACCAGGATCGTGGCCGGCTTTTCAGCGAGGACCGACGCGATCTCGCCGGGAAACACGTAGGTGCCGGGCAGGACCGAGGCGGAAGCGAGAAAAGGGGCCATCACGGTATAGAGGAGGCCGTATATATGATAGGGCGGCACCGTGGCGGCAACCAGGTCGCTGCCGACGAAAGCGTACTTTTCGGCCTGGTAGGCCGCCTCGGCAAGGAGGTTCCGCGCCGTTTTCTGCCAGACCTTCGGCTTACCGGTGGACCCGCCGGTGAACAGCTGCATGAAGACGGAATCGGCATCCCTCGGCCGCTTCGCCGGCGGCCACTGGCCCCGCTCGGGCAGTATGCCAGCCACGCCGTCCGGAAGCTCCATGGGAGCGTCCACAATGGCGTACCGAAACCCGAGGATATCGCGCATCTCCGAAAGCACCTGGGGCGAGAGCGAATAGGGCAGCACGCACACCGGTCCTCCCGCCAGGGAGGAGAGCATGGCAGACGCGATGATGCCCCGGTCCTCGGTGCACAGGCAAACCGGCTCGCCGTCATGTTCGATCGCGGAAAAACGGTCCACGAAGCCGGCCCCGTGGCTGTAGCAGTCGCCGTAGGTGCATCCGGGGGAGACAAATTCCTTCAGAGGCTCGGCCGGACCGGAAAGAAGGCGGCGGATTAATGAGACAATATCAGACATAGAATGTATTCATCCGGATATGGTTGATAATATCAAGGAAAATTTCTGTGGAAGTAACTATGATCTGTGATGTTGAGCGATTATGCGGCCTCAGGCGATCCTGAACTGCTCGACCTTGGCCTTGAGTTCACTGGCCATTTTCGCGTTCTCGTCCGTATTGGACGTGATCTCCTCGGACCCGGCGCTGATGGTCTGGGTCAGCTCGTTGATCCTGGTGATGGAATGCACGACCTCGGTAATGGCGGTCTTCTGCTCCATGGTGGCGCCCTCGATCTCCCGGGACTTGATCATGACCTTGTTCGCTTCCTGATCGACCATCTCGTTGATATCGATCTGTTTCTGCATGATCCCCGCTATATTCTCCACCATCTCGTTCATGGAGTTGATGCCGGTCCCGATCCGGCCGATTCGGTCCACCACGTCGGTGACGCCGGAAAGCCCTTTGCGGATCTCGCCGTCGGACGTCTTTATGAGCCTGTCGATGTCCTTTACGCTGGACGCCGTGTTTTCCGCCAGCTTCGATATTTCGTCAGCGACGACGGCAAAACCCCTGCCGGCCTCCCCGGCCCGCGCCGCCTCGATGGACGCGTTGAGCGACAGGAGGTTTATTTTATCCGATATGTCCTGGATGATGCTCACGATGTTCGTCATCTCCTGGGAGCTCGCGTTTATGGTGAGCATGCTGTCGTTCATCTGGCGCAGCGATTCCTCCCCCTGGAGCGCTTCCGCGGAAATTCCTCCAAAGAGCTCCGACGCGCTCGAAACGTTCTCCGAAAGCTCCTTTATAATCCGCGACAGGTCCCCCATCCGGTCGATGAGCGATTTCAGGCTCATCACCTGCCCCTGGGCGCCCGTGGCGATCTGGTCCATCCCCGCCGATATCTCTTCAATGGTCGCGGTCACCTCCTCCACGGTGGCCGCCTGGTTCTGCGTGACCTCGGAAAAGGACTGGGTGATCCGGGAGGTGTCATTGCTTGAATTATCGATCTGCGCGGAGATCGTATTGATGTCGGACATCATGGTGCTTATGTTCTTTTTCATGACGTACACGGTCTGGTTGATGTTCGTCAGCTCGTCGATGACGGCGAAAAGGCTCTTGGCCGTCGCGAGATCGCCGCTGCCGATCCTTTCGATGAACGTTGATATCAGCCTGATCTTCTCCGACATGGATTTCCAGAGGGCGATCACCACACTGACCGCCATGACAATCCCGAAAAGGATGATGCCGCCGAGCTTCGCGATGGAAACCGACGTTATCAGGCGGGCGTTCTCTATGAAGACCAGATAGTAGCCGTTCAGAGCGATGGAAGGCACGATCAGAACCAAGATGATCGACAGGAACACACGCCTCATCAGGCTCATTTTCAAGTTGAAGCTTTTCAGCGCGAGGTGGCTGAAGATCCCCTTGTTAAGCAGTTTCTGTAAAAAGATCTCCGTAAGCAGGAAAAAAAGCACTCCTCCAAAGGGCGGGATGATAATGACGACGAGGTACACATTGATGATCTGCATTGCCGTCAGGTTGTCGGCGGTCAGGGTAAAGGGAACTGCGCAAACGCTGAGACCGACCAGCCATTGGAAGGCCGAGTTCACCGCATGAATGTAGGGGAGCTTGAAAAACCTGATCTGGGCCCGCAGATACTCCTCGTCTGACACCGGTTCATTGCGCAGGAGCTTTTTAAAATACCTGGATATCGGCGCGATGATGATGCGATCGGTTATATTCGTCGATATCAAGCCGAAGGTAACCGCCACCGCGACCCACTGGAAAAAAACAGCGGCCTGTTCGGGACTCATGTTGAAGTTGGTCCATGCATACAGCACGATCATGGGAATTATGGCCAGGAAGCTCACGCTCTCCGTGGAGATGATAAACATGGTCGTGAAATTCTTCAGGTCTTTTCGGACAGATTCGATACCGTCCGTGGCAGCATGGTTACTATTCATGGCAGAAACCCCCTCGCGTACCTGTACACCGGCCCCCGGAACTTGCTATAGGATTGTGATAATTAAGGCAAGAAAAAAACATTTACGACCGGTCGGTGTCATTCTCCGATCAGGCCGGGGTTACTCCCCCGGCTCGAAGTTCTTCCGGGCCCGGGCGAATGAGGGGATGTGTCTGATTAAATACCAGAGGCTCCACCGGTGCTGCCAGAGGCGCTTCGCGAACCTCCTGCGCCAGGCCCGGTCCGAGTAGAAGCGCTTCACATGCTCGTTGTAGAGGCGGTCTAGGCGCTCCCGGGAAGAGATCCCCTTCGGCACGAATACAAAGTTGAGGCAGTTCATCTGCTGCCAGTCGTTCTCCAGGGTCCCTTCCTTCTCGATGCCGGCCCAGATGGGGGCTCCGGGAAAGGGAGTGAACTTAGCCATGTTCATGTCGTCCAGGCCCAGGGACATGACGAAGTCGCTCGTGGCCCGGACTGAATCCTCGGTCTCGCCCGGGAGGCCCATCATGAAGAGCCCCTTGGCCCGCAGGCCCTGCTTACGGATCCGGGCCACGGTGTCGCGCACCGCCTCGAGCTTCACACCGGCCTTGTGGCGCTTCAGCATATCCGGGTCGGCAGACTCGATCCCCAGGGACACCATGAGGCACCCGGCCCTTTTAAGAAGGGCCAGGAGGTCGTCATCGGCGTGGCCCACGCGGACCGCGCAGTTGAAATTCATCCCCAGCGGCTTTGTAACGAGAAGCCCGCACAGCTCCTCGATACGATCCCGGTTCATGGTGAAGAGGTCATCGTAGATGTTGACGTGGCGTACGCCGAAGTCGTTCCGGAGGTGCCTCATGTGCTCGTAGATGTACCCGGCCGAATTGTAGCGGAAACCACGCTTGAACACGGAGCGGTCGCAGTAGGAGCACTGGTAGGGGCACCCGCGGCTGGTGATCATGGTGGCGCCCGGCGCCCTCACATAGCTGAAGAGGGGCAGGTTGTAGCCCCGGGGGAACCCCGCCAGCTTTCCGTAGGCCGGGAAGGGGAGCGAATCAAGGTCCGCGATATGGACCCGGGGCCGGTTTACCGTGACGCCCTTCCCGTTCCTCCAGGCCAGGCCGTCGATGGCCTTCGGGTCCCGGCCATCGGCCAGTTCCGCCATGGTGACCTCCCCTTCGCCGAGGCAGAGGTAATCGATTTCAGGATACCCTTCGAGGAGCTCCCCACCCAGGGCCGAGATATGGACGCCGCCGAAAACGGTTATGACGCCGGGGCATTTTTCCTTGACGAGGGAGGCAAGGCGGTACCCATCGAGAAAGCCGGAGGTGGTGGCTGAAACGCCGATCATGTCCGGCCTCAGGGTCGCCACGGCGGCCGCGTTTTTCTCTGTCCCCCGGAGGGCGCCGGGGCCCAGGCAGTCATGGACGAAGACCTCGTGGCCCGACCGCTCCAGGTACGAGGCGATGGAGAGAAGGCCCAACGGCGCCATGCGGTTCGCCACGGCTGCGAGGTCTTGCATTCCCTTGATCCAGTTGGACCCGGCTGGATGTACCAGGACGATTCTCATGGGGTTATGAGATGGGGCCGCTGTTGATTATTGTCAAGGACTATACCACTCCCCGGTTATCGAGCGAAGTCGAGATACGACTGTGTTCGGTCGCCGAACCCTTGCCCCGAGCGTAGTCGAGGCAAACTATCTATATATGAATGCCCGATGATATCTCCGCTCCGATCTCATGGTGGGCAGCTTTTCTTCTCCCGTCGAGATAGGCCAGGGGCGCCCTTGAAAAGGTGATGTTCCAGTAGCCATAGAAAACGTTGAGGCCAAAGGTGATGGGGAAATTCCTGTTCATGGTGAAATGCGGCCCCAGTCCCAGCCGCAAGGTGTAACCGCCGAAGGAGGCCCTGTTGCACAGGCGGGTGGCGGCTATGACGCCGGGGGCCGCGGCGGTGATAAGGGCCGGGAACCCGTACAGGCCCGCCAGCTCGAACTGCAGCTGGTGGGCGCTCCGCAGGGCGGCAGCCGCCTTGATCCGGCCGCCGAAGACCTGCCCCACCAGGGCATACCAGTGTATGAGGAAATTGAAGCTGTTGTTCCGCGGACCGAAGACCAGGTTCATTTCCGGGCCGGCGCCCCAGCCGTGATGGCTCATGAGCCTGCCCCGGAACTGCTCGTACCCCTCGACGGAGCTGTAGTAGACCCGCTCATTGACGACGGCGCTGTCGGAGAACTGGAACCAATATCGGGCCTTCAGGCCGAATTTAATCCCGGTGAAATCGAAATCCCGCTTCCGTTCGAACCTGAGGGCCGGCGGCAGCAGATCGATCTCCCCGCCGCCCCCCATGGCCGTAATGCCAAGACCATAATCCCTCGACTTGACATAGGCAATGTAAAGATCCGGACGATACAAACTGAAGAGGCGCCTCTCATGGTCCACGACCCCGCCCCGGAGGGCGCTCGCGGTGAAAAAGCCGCCGACCCGCACCCGGGCATCGAGGAACCCCCCGGGGCGCGACAACTCTTTGAGAGATTCCATTTCTGCGCTCACCGTCTTTCCGTTATCATGAAGGATCTGCGCGACCGAACTCCTGTCAACAACGTCAAATACCCGGGGACCCTCAGGGTCATATTCAACGTCATGTTCGGTGATCCGGATAATTTTTCCTTTCAGGATCGAGCCGTCCTTCAGGAAAAGCTGATCGGCGAAAATGGCGGAATGGAACAGCATCATCCCCAGGATCAAACAGATTTTTTTCATTGGCACCCTCGACATCACCGGTATAGGACCACCCTACCGTACCGCCCCGGTTTTTTTCAAGGAAAAACCGTCAGGCCTTGAGCTGCGCGGTACAACCCGATGACGGGTCAATCCATGTTCAGCCGCGATTTGAGATAGGGGGCGTATTTTCTTCCCACCGTGAGAATGCTCTCATCCTCATCCTTGAGGTGGGCGAGATACTGGCCTCCGATATAGTATTCCACCTCCGCAATAAAAGTGACATTCACAATGTGCTGTTTATGGATCCTGACAAAGAGACCGGCCGGGATTTTGAGCTCCAGGTCCTTCAGGATCATGGGCACCTCCACGGAACCGGAGAGGGTATGGATAATGGAGCTCCTCCCCCGCGAGCACGCGTACACGATATCATTGTATGGCAGGATGCGGTGCTTCCCCCCGGCGCGGTAGGCCAGGCCCAGGTCCGCAGAACCATGGACGCCGCTCTCCTTCCTCGCGGCGGCTTCGGTCATGTTCAGGAACTTCTCTACGGAACGGTCAAATCGCTCCATGGTGAAGGGCTTGAGGAGAAAATCCACCGCGCCCACGTCAAAGGCGCTGATGGCGTAAGCCTCGTAAGCGGTGGTGAATATCACATAGGGCGGCTTTTTGACGCGCCGCAGCACCTCGATGCCGGAAAGGCAGGGAAGGTTGATGTCCATGAATACAAGGTCGTATTCCCCGCCGGAGAGTTTCGACAGGGCCTCTTCGCCGTTCCTGGCGATGCCGGAGAGTTTGAGCTCATTGCGTGTCACAAGGCAATCCACCAGGAGCTCCCGTGCCGGTACTTCATCCTCCACGATAAGAACTGAATATATTGGATCTCCATCATTCTTCATAGAGCGCTCCTCATGCCTATTGTTATATTGTTTTCATAGGAAAAGGCGAGACGGGCCAGGGCCCCACCGCCCTCCGCTTTATCGATAGTCATCTCCACGTCCCGGTAATAATGATTCAGGCGGTTCCGTATATTGCCGAGGGAACGGGAGAATAGATCAGCGGATGATGGTCCCGGACCATTATCACTCACGCAAATCAACACCCGGCTATCTCCCGCTTCCGCATGGATCCTGATCATTCCATGGCCCCCCTTCCGGCGAAACCCGTGCTTCAGCGCGTTCTCGACCAGCGGCTGAATCGTCAGGGGCGGGATCCGGATCGACGTAAAATCGCCGTGTCGCTCCATGGTGATCGACAGTGAATCTTCGAAGCGAAGCTCCTCCAGCTTCAGATAGTTTTCCACAAAGCGCCATTCAGTGTCAAAGGGGATCAGCGAAAGAAAGGAATAGTCGATCAGGAACCGGTAATTATCGGCCAGCATGATGACGGCCTGGTCTGCCCTGACGCGGTCCCTGCCGATCAGAGCGTGGACCGTGTTGAGGGAGTTAAACAGGAAGTGGGGATTCATTCTTTCCTGAAGAAGCTTGTACTTGGCCTCGTCACGGTCACGGACAGTCCTCTTCAGCTCCACCTGGGTCCTCACCCGGGCAATGAGCTCATCGCGCTCCACCGGCTTGTACAGGTAGTCGTTGGCGCCGCTAACGAAGCTGATCACGAGATCATATTTCCCTCTCACATTCCACACAAACTGAACAATTCCAAAGAAATTTACAGCCAAACAACCAAAGAAAAATTCAACGGCAAATTCCCTCAGATCAACATCGAATACTACACACAACTCACAAAAAATATTTTAGACAACATATATCCCAAATACTGTCCTCATTGCAAAACAAAACTATCAGTAAATATTTATAACAGAGAAACAGCAATCAGATGTCCTCAATGCCACTACCAAGGATCAAGAACAGCATATACACCATTACATCATTTCAAATTGCCATTATGGACATTTGGCTATATCCTGACAGAAGCAATGCAGTTACATCCTCAAGTATTAAACACAGCATCCATTCAAAGAAAACTCGGAGTATCATCAAATTCGGCCATATTGCTCAAAAGGAGACTGCAGCTCTTTTTATCAGAATTCATCCCTGATATTAAAGCATTGATGGTCAAAGATATTGATAAAGAATTTGGAGATTCCTTCAGATTCCCAAAAGAGCCAGAAATTGACCTCAGTAAGCAAATAGAGGAAAAACCTGTTATTTATGCCGATACTGTGGCATTATTCAGTGCCAGAGAGCGTTCTAATGGCTATAGGAAGCGTTATAAGCACCATGGACAGACAGCCAGCATATATTTGAGTGATTCTGTGGCTGACAAAAGAGGAAAGTATCAAATAGGCACTTTGGTACATACTATTGGCATTAAAAAAGGTCCTGTCATATTCGATAGCGTTCCAGACCAAAAGCAACATACCATCAAACCTTTATTCGACTTCCTGCCAGCCAATGCTCCAACATTTACGGATGAAGGCTATCCCTGGTTGAAAAGATATAATGACAATCATCGTTCTGTGAATCATTCAGCACGAGCAAAGGACAAAAAAAGAAATGTGTGGGCTCGTGATCGATGGTCAAAGAATGGTGTCCACAATCAAGTCGCAGAAGGCAATCAACGAATTATCAAGCATGCGTTCATTACCGGCTACAGTTACATCCGTCCTGAATTCTCTCAGTTGTACCTTGATGAATACTCTGCATTGAAGGGATTGAGAGTGTATGGGTTTGAGAGAATTTTGGATTTGAGAGGAAAGAAGCGTGTGGGGAATGTGGAGGGTAATTGAGATCAT